>NZ_JBBCIR010000114.1:0-9079 GCF_037189885.1 Paludisphaera sp. | reverse complement strand
CCGTCAGGCGACCTCGAAGACCGGGGTGATGGACAGCGTGTCGCCGGGGTGGAGGGCCCTGGGGGCCGCGAACTGCTCGGCCAGGATCAGGGCCCCGCTCGCGGCGCCGACGATGAAGTAGCCGTGGACGACGTCCCCGCTCGCGCCGATCGTCCAGCTCCGCGGGGCGGAGCCGTACCTGGAGTGGGCGACCCGCTCGCGCGAGGACCAAGGGGAGAATCGGCGGGGCCTTCAGAGGCGGCGCGTTCCAGGTCGAGTCCGACACCGACCGGGTGAGCGTCTTCCTCTCGTAGCCGTCGAAGGCCGCCTCGCGCGCCTCGAAGGTGGCGGCCGTGTCGGTCTCGGAGGGGGTGACGGCCGAGTTGAACAGGCCGAGGCGCCAGTCTTCCGGCGCGGCGCCGCCGAGGAGCTCCGTCAGGAGACGGGCGTTGCCCTCGCGAGAAACCAAAAAAGGCATGGTGGGATCACCTCGCGATTCGGGTTGAGAAGATCGAGGACGAGGGCCGGTCGGCCACCTCGACCAATGCGTCCCGAAACCAGTGGCCGAAGTGTCGCGGCATGCGAGGGGCCTCATGAGACGACGATCGAATCGAAGTAGGCCACGCCGTGACCTGTCGTCGATCGGACGCCAGCCTCGGCATCAGCGCCCCGGCCCTCGCCCGCGTCACGGGGGCGAACGTCAGGGTCTCGTAGGCGTTGGGCACCGAGCCCGAGCCGCGCGTCGAGGTCGCGGAGTTCCGAGAGAGCCCGCCCCGGCGCATGGGGGCCGATCGCGAAGCGGCGGTTGAGCTCGAAGCACGCCTCCTCGACCTGGGGATCGAGCGTGGCGATGACGAACTCGACGCCGGAGAGCCCCGAGGGGGAGCGGGTGAGCCTGGGGCGGCCGGGCGGGCCGGATTACATGACGCTGAAGGCCGAGATGCCCCACACTCGGGGGTCGATCGGCGAGCCGAAGACGTTGTCGCCCGCGTTGACCCGCATCGCGGCGTGACCCCACATGGCGAAGGCCGACAGGAAGTCCGTGCCGACCAGCGGCAGGCTGGGATTGCCGTCGCCGTTGCAGCACGCCCGGATCGTGGCGCGGATCAGGTCGCTGGGCTTGTAGGCCGCGGCGTTCGTCGGCGCGACGACCTTGTTGGTCGCCAGGAGCGACTGGATGCCCTTCATGAGCGGCCGGCTGGTCGGGTCGGTCAGGCCGACGCCCTCGCCGTAGTAGACGGCCGACTCGAAGTCGTCCATCACGCGCTGCATCGCCAGCATCCGGTCGCGGTCGAGCGGGGTGGCGTAGACTTGGGGTCGGCCTGGAGGGCCCCGCCGACCTGGTAGGCGTGCCGCACCGTCTGGCAGTACTGCGTGGTCGCGGGGGACCCGGCCGAGGCCGGAGACGTTCGTCTCGGCGCCGCGCAGCCTCCTCGCGGCGTCGCCATCCTCGGACGGTCCTCGAACTCGCGCGCACGGCCGATGAATGAGCCAAGTGCGTGGGGGATCAGGTCAGGACGAGCCTGGGCGGAGCGCCCGACACGGGTCGGTGTAGACGCTGGCGGCGATCGCGTGTAGTAATGACGGCCGCGCGTCCGGCCGGGGTCGGGCGCGCCCGGTCGGCCCGCGCCGACGATCAGCCTCCAGAGCGAGCGAATCACGGATGAAATTCTTCATCTCGGCCGGAGAGCCCAGCGGCGACCTGCACGCCGCCAACCTGATCCACGCCCTGCGCGAGCGCCTGCCCGACGCCGAGTTCACCGGCTTCGGCGGGCCCAGGATGGTCGAGGCCGGCGCGGACCTGAAATACCCGCTGGTCAACCTGGCGGTGATGTGGTTCCTCAGCGTCTTCCAGAACATCGCCACCTTCCTCCGGCTGATCGTCATGGCCGATCGCTGCTTCCGCGACGAGAAGCCCGACGCCGTCGTCCTGGTCGACTACCCCGGCCTCCACTGGTGGATCGCCCGCCGCGCGAAGGCGCGCGGGGTGCCGGTCTTCTACTTCGTCCCGCCGCAGCTCTGGGCGTGGGCCGGCTGGCGCGTGAAGAAGGTACGGAAGTTCGTCGACCTCGTCCTGTGCAGCCTGCCGTTCGAGCCGAAGTGGTACGCCGACCGCGGCGTGCCCCACGCCGAGTACGTCGGCCACCCTTACTTCGACGAGCTGCAGGACCGCGACCTGGACGAGACCTTCGCGGCGTCGCTGGAGATCCCCGGCCGGCCGCTGCTGGCGATCCTGCCGGGCTCGCGGACGCTGGAGTTGAAGCGGAACCTGCCGATCCTCGCCCGCGCCGCGGCCAAGCTGGCGGCGCGACGGCCGGAAGTGCGGTTCAAGGTCGCCTGCCTGCACGAGAAGCACCGCGTGCTGGCCGAGGAGATCATCGCCGAGACGCTCGCCGGGCTGGACGGACTCCCCTCCCCCGACCTGGAGATCCACGCCGGCCGGACCCCCGAGCTGATCCGCGTGGCCGACGTCGCGTGGTCGGTCTCCGGCTCCGTCAGCCTGGAGCTGATGATGGAGGCGCTGCCGACCGTCGTCCTCTACAAGATCCGCCCCATCGACCTGATGATCGCCCGGCCGTTCATCAAGGCGAAGTACATCACCCTCGTCAACCTCCTGGCCGACGCCGAGCTGATGCCCGAATATCTGACGGATCAGGACGTCTCCGACGAACTCGTCCGCCACGCCGATTCGTGGCTGGGCGACCCCGAGGCGATGGCCCGCGCCACCTCCGCCCTGGCCGCCCTGCGCCACACCGCCGCCCGCCCCGGAGCCACCACCCGCGCCGCCGAGCGCATCCTCGCCCGCCTCGGCGCCGACAAGCCGAGCGACGCCGTCTACCGCGGCCCCCACGCCCGGGCCGTCTCGCTGGAGTCGGTCGACGAAGAGGGCTGACCTCTCGACGAAGCATGCCGATAGGCTGGTCCGAGAGGGCGCTACGGCGTAGAATAGGTTGTGTGGCGAATCGCTGTACATGAGGGCGAGCCAGCGGGGACGACGATGATCGACACGCGAGACGCCCGGCTGAACTTCCGGCTGCCTTCGGAATTGAAAAAGGTCATCGAGGAGGCGGCGACCTCGCTGGGTCAATCGGTCAGCGATTTCGCCGTCGGCACCCTCGTCCAGCACGCCCGCGCGGTGATCGAGCATCGCGACGTCACCGTCTTGAGCGATCGCGACCGCGATCGCTTCATCGCCCTGCTGGACGACGCGGACGCGGCCCCCAACGCGGCGCTCGTCGAGGCCGCCGAGAGGTACAAGAAGCACCTTGGGTGACCCCGCCGGCCCCTGGAGTATCGAGAGGCTGGCGGCGCGTCACGACCGCTCGGCCTTCGATTGCGGTCGGCCGACGCTGACCGATTGGCTGAAGCAACGCGCGGCGCAATTCGAGAAACGCGACCTCGCCCGCGCTTATGTCGCCGTGAGGGCCGGCCAGGCCGAGGTCGTCGGCTACTACGCGATATCGAATCATCGCGTCGCGTACGATGCCTTGCCGGCGGACCAGGCGAAGAACCTGCCTCGCCTCAACGTGCCGGTCGTGCTTCTGGGGCGGCTAGCCGTGGATCGCTCGGCCCAGGGGCTCGGCCTCGGCTCGCTCCTGCTGATCGATGCTCTCCGTCGCGCCCAGCATCTCGCCGAGCAAGTGGGCGTCCGGGCGGTCGAGGTCGACGCGATCGACGAGGACGCTCGGCGGTTCTATCGAAGATTCGGGTTCACCCAGCTCCTCGACGACCCGAACCATCTGCTGCTCCCGATGCAGGCCATCGGGAAACTCGGCCTGCCACCGATCGAGGGTACATCATAAGGGAATGTAATCCGACGTGGGCGCGTCGCTCCATCCTCGCCGCGTCGCGGCATGCCGACCGCCTCGGCGCCGACAAGCCGAGCGGGGCGGTCACGGCTTGGCCCCCACGCCCGGGCCGTCTCGCTGGAGTCGGTGGACGAAGAAGGCTGACGGCGGGGCCCCGTCCGCATCGGCCGGTTGGCACCGGAGGAGCCGTCGGAGTACGATGTCTCGGCGGGAGCCGTTCATTTTCCTCCCGGCCAGGCCGGGGCGGCGGTTGGCGCGGCTGCGTCACTCTCCCGACGGTCCTCACACGGATCGCCGTTCATGACGCGCGGATTGATCCAGCTTTCCTTGTGCCTGCTCTGCCTGTCCGTTGTCCCGTCGCGGCAGGAAAACGCCGTCCCTGGCGATGAGGCCATCGCACCCGCAACCGAGCCGTCCTACGCGGGGCGGGGCCTCCGGGCCTGGACGGCCATGCTCGACCACCTCGATCCCATCCGACGCTCTGCGCCGCCAGGGCCCTCGGCGCGATCGGGCCCGACGCCGCCCCGTCGATCCCCGCGTTGACCCGGGCGCTGGACGACCGGCAAGGTTGGGTCCGCACGCAGGCCGCCGAGTCCCTCGGCGAGATCGGGCCGGCCGCGGCGGATTCCGCCCCGGCGATGCTCGACGCCATGCGACGAGCGGGCGGCTTCCAGGGGGGCCTGATCGGCCCATCCATTGCGAAACTGGGGCCGAGCGTCGTCCCGTTGCTCGTGGAGGCGACCCGCGAGGGGTCCCGCGACGTCCGCCGGGAAGCGATCCACGCCCTGGGCCTGATGGGGCCGGAAGCCCACCAGGCCGTCGGCCGGCTCGAGGAATTGACCCGCGGACACGAAGTCTCCCTCGGCATAAAAGCCGCGTCCGCGCTCTGGTCGATCGCGAAGAGCCCGGTCGCGATCTCGATCCTGACCGAGGCCCTGATCGACCACGACCAGTCTGTTAGAGCGGTTTCTCGTCGGGTGTATCGCTTGATCGTCGGGCTGGATATCCGCTATGGCGGAACCAGCCCAGCACGTCGGCGGGGCGCACCGCGCGCAGGGCGTCGCCCATCGCCGCGATCAGCCCGTCGATCGTCCGCGCCTTGGCCGACCGCAGCCACGACTTGAGCTTGGAGAACATCCGCTCGATCGGGTTGAGGTCGGGGCTGTACGGCGGCAGGAATCGCAGCTCGGCCCCGGCCGCGGCGATCAGGCGTGCGGCCTCGACCGTCTTGTGGCACGACAGGTTGTCCATCACCACGACGTCGCCCGGCCGCGGCGTCGGGGCCAGGCATCGCTCGACGTAGGTCTCGAACGCGGCCGAGTCGGTCGCCCCGTCGAAGGCCAGGCAGGCCCCCACGCCGCCCAGGCGGACGGCGGCGGTGAGCGTGACGACCTTCCAGTGGCCGTGCGGGACCGGGCCGTCGACCCGCACGCCGCTCGGGGCCCGGCCGTGCGTCCGGTCCATCGCCGTGCTCGCCCCGGTCTCGTCGACGAACACGAGCCGGGCCGGGTCGACGTCCGCGAACTCCTCGCGCCAGGCGGCCCGCTCGGCCTTCAGCCCGGGCCGGTCCCGCTCGGCCGCCCGCCGCGACTTTTTTTGCGAGTGATCCCCAGCCGCTTCAGGGCCCGGTGCACGGCCGAGGCGCGGCAGGCGACGCCGGCGGCGTCGGCAAGCTCGCGCGGGGTGGCGTCGTCGTCGGCCCGGACCGCCTCGCGGAGCCGCCTGTCGGCCTCGGCGTCGAACGCCGGGGCCCGGCCGCCGCCGTGCGGTCGCGGGGCGATGGAGCCGGTCTCGCGCCGCTGCCGCATCAGCTTGCGGATCCAGGCGACGCTGACGGAGAAGCGGGCGGCGATCTGCTCGCGGGTCGCGTCGCCCGCGTCGCAGGCCGCGGCGACCCGCTCGCGGAGGTCGGTCGAGTAGGCTTTCAAGGCGGGGCCCTCCATAGCCCCACGAAGATAACCGCGTCAACCGCCACGGTCGACAAGAAACCGCTCTAAAGGGCCTTCCGGGGCCGTCGGCGTGGGCAGGGATCCCGAACTCCAAAGCTCCTGGGGCAAGCTCCCCCTCATCTGACTCCTTCGGAGTCTGTCTTCCCCCACCAGGGGTGAAGAACTTCACGACGGTTCCCCGCTCCTCGTCAGTCGGCGAACCGCAGGGCGAACAGGTCGGCGTCCTTCATGACGAAGCGGAGGCGGACGGGCTGGCCGGCGAGGGAATCGAGGCCGCCGGCGAAAGCGACGGGGCGCTCGATCTCGTTGCCGATCAGCTCGGCGCAATCGGCCAGGGCGAAGCCGGGGATCGGCGTCCCGTCCGGGCGCTGGATCTCCACCCGGATCCCGCCGGCGGCCGAGGTCGCGAAGTTCAGCAGCAGGCGCGAGCCCCGGAACGTCAGCGGCTTCGTGGTCATCTCGCCGCCGTCGTAGTCGGCGTGGACGGAGGCGAAGCCGTCCAGCCGCATGCCGTAGCGCCGGAGGTGGGCCGTCGGCTGGCCGTATTCCTGGTTGACGTACAGCGACATCTCGTCCGGCCCGGTCTGGACCACGTTGAGCGCCGGGTAGTTCGTCCGCGAGGTCCAGTTCCCCGGGCCGACCCCGGGCGCGACGAACGCCTCCATGAACGAGCGGTCGTACACGTTCCCGCCGCGAGTGCTCATCAGGATCGCGTCGGAGACGTCGTTGAAGTAGCCCGGATCGACGCCGATCGCCTTCGCCTGCTCCGCGGTGATCGCGCGACGCCCCGGCATGAAGCGGGCGGCCGTCGCGATGTAGACGTGGGGGGCGCGGAAGTACGGGTGCGTCTGGTTGGTGTAGAGGTGCTCGACGGGCGCGGGCTCGCCGTCGCCGCGGCGGTACTCCATCAGCGTCGGGTTCCGCCACGCGAGGAAGTCGTCGCTCTCCACGCGGGCGATCCGCCGCCGGTCGTCCCGGAAGACGCGGTAGTACAGCAGGTATTTCCGCTCCGCGTCCGACCAGAAGGCGACGTTCTGGGAGTCGAACACATAGGCATCCCCCCCGGCGTCGACCTGGACGTCCTCTCGCGTCAGGACGGGGGCGTCTCGCATTCGCTTCCAATGGACTCCGTCGGGGGAGGCGTAGGCGGAGAGGCCCTGCTCGTGGACGCCACCGATCGCCTTGTACCTCTCGGCGGGGTCGACGCCCGGGCGGGAGTCCAGGAACGGGGCGAAGTTGTGGGTGACGGCGGCGGCGTCGGCCAGCACGATGTTGGTCGTCGGCTCGCCCGCGCGGGGGAAGAGGTCGAGCGCCGGCTTCGTCCAGCGGACGCCGTCGTCGGACTCGGCCAGGCAGATGACCTGCACCGGGTCCGAGTCCTTCCGCACGCCCCCCGCGCCCATCCCGCGATAGTACGCCCGGTACTTCCCGTCGGCGTGGATGATCGTGACGTACGCGGCGAACGTCCCCTCCCACGGCCTGTCGAAGGAGAGCACCGGGCCGCGATCCACCGGGCGATGCATCCGCAATTCCGCCCCCGAGAGCGTATCGATCAGGTGACGGTCGACGAACAATTCCCGACGTTGGCCGACGTCGACCGCCTCGGGGGGCTCGGCCCGCGCCGGCGAGGGGGCGGCCACGAGCGGGATCAGGGCCAGGAGCGTCGTCGCGAGGCGTCGGGTCATCGTCGTGGCTCCCATCGTCGGGGGTCTGTCCGTCGGGACTCACCATCGTCGGGGAACCGGGGCCGCGGTTCAACCGGGGATCCCTGATGACCCCCGGGGGGGTCGGGAGTTACGATCGGAGGTCGACCGATCGCGAACCGCCGCGGGCGTTTCCGACCCGTTGCCCCAGACCAGAGGGATTTCGATGAAGCTCAAGCTCGCCGCGACGACGGCCCTGGCCGCGCTGGCCGCCTTCGCCGTCCCGGCCCGCGCCGACCTGACCGTCGGCGACGCGGCCCCCAAGCTCGAAGTGAAGGAGTTCATCAAGGGGGAGCCGATCAAGGCCCTCGAACCGGGAAGCATCTACGTCGTCGAGTTCTGGGCGACCTGGTGCGGCCCCTGCCGAGCCACCATCCCGCACCTGAGCGAGCTGCAGAAGAAGCACAAGGACGTCAAGTTCATCGGCGTCAGCGTGTGGGAGCAGGACCAGGAGGCCATCGCCCCCTTCGTGAAGGAGATGGGCGACAAGATGGACTACCGGGTCGCCGTGGACTCCATCCCCGAGGGGAAGGAAGCCGATGACGGCGCGATGGCCACGAACTGGATGAAGGCGGCCGGCCAGAACGGCATCCCCGCCGCGTTCATCGTGAACCAGGATCTCAAGGTGGTCTGGATCGGCCACCCGGCCGAGATCGACGAGCCGCTGGAGAAGGTCGTCTCGGGCGATTGGGACCTGGCGACGGCCGTCGCCGAGGCCAAGAAGGCCAAGGAGGAGCAGGAGAAGCTGACGAAGATCCAGGGCAAGCTCCAGAAGGCCCTCCAGTCCGAGGATCCGAAGCAGATCCTCGAGGTCATCGCCGAGGTCGCCAAGGAGGTCCCCTCCATCGAGCCGAGGCTCGCGCCCATGAAGTTCGGCGCCCTGGTCCAGACCGGCGCGGAGGACGAGGCCCTGGCGACCGGCAAGAAGCTGCTGGAAGGCGAGGCCGGCGAGAACCCCGGCGCCCTGAACTTCATCGCCTGGGCGATCGTCGACCCGGACAACAAGGCCAAGCCCGGCGCCAAGCTCGTCGCCTTCGCGCTCGAGTCCGCCAAGAAGGGGGACGAGCTTGAGGACGGCAAGAGCCCGTTCCTGGCCGACACCCTCGCCCGCGCCTACTTCGTTTCCGGCGACATCGCCAAGGCCGTCGAGACCCAGCAGCGGGCCGTCGACCTCGCCAAGGGGACCGAGCTGGAAGACGACGACACCCTCAAGGACCGGCTGGAAGAGTACAAGAAGGCCGCCGCCGGCAAGTGACGGCGAACGGCGGGGGCCGCTTCCCTCAAGCGGCCCCCCAAACGTCCTTCCCCCCGGGTGGGGGAAGGTGGCCCGAAGGGCCGGATGAGGGGGCGCGACCATGAGCCGCGGTTCATGAGCCGATGGCCCGGATCGGGGGGCGACGCCGGTCGCCCCCTCATCCGGCCTTCGGCCACCTTCTCCCACGAGGGTGCTCTGTCGAAAAGAGGCCGTAGAGGCTCAGGCGGCCGGGGCCGGGCCGGTGCCCGGAGAGGCGCGGGCGGCGTCCCGTTCGCGCCTCTCCGCATCGCCGACGAGCAGCAGGACGTCGTGGACGACGCACCGCAGCAGCAGCTCCCCGACCTGGTTCGTCCACTTCGTCGCGCGCAGGGCCGAGCCCATCAG
>NZ_JBBCIR010000113.1:0-34873 GCF_037189885.1 Paludisphaera sp. | reverse complement strand
CCTCCGGCGAGGATCGACGGCCCTTCCCGCGGCGAGGACAGGCCGCCATGAGGGCCGATCGGGAAGCCGCCACGTCGCGCCTTCCCGCCACCTCCGTCGCCTCACGTCCAGCCGGCCGAGAACGGCGGATTCCCCTCGGGCCTCTCTCGGGCGGTTGTTGGCGCGGGGACTCGGAGGGGGACGAGGCACGCCCCGATCGCGGCCGGCGATCGGCCCGGCGTCCCCGGCCCTGTCGCGTCCGATTCCGCGAGGGTAAGCTAGGGCCGTGCGCCCCGGCGCGGGGGCCTCGCCGATCACTCGGGAGCGGATCGATGCTCGACGCCCTGGTCATTTCCCCCCATCCCGACGACGCCGAGCTGGGCGCGGGGGGGACCATCGTCCGGTTGATGAAGCAGGGGTGGAAGGTCGGGATCCTGGACCTCACCAGCGGCGAGCCCACGCCCCTGGGCTCGCCCGAGATCCGGCGCGCCGAGACCGCCGCGGCGAACGAGAAGCTCGGCGACCCCTGGCGCCAGAACCTCGGCCTGCCGAACCGGAGCCTGGAGCCGAGCCTGGCCAACCGCCGGGCGCTGGCGGCCGTCCTGCGCAGGGTCCGGCCCCGGATCCTGTTCGCCCCGTACTGGGAGGACGCCCACCCCGACCACGGCGCGGCGACGAAGCTGGTGGAGGACGCCCGGTTCTGGAGCAAGCTCTCCAAGAGCGACATCCCCGGCGAGCCCTTCCACCCCGCTCGCATCCTCTACTACTTCAGCGTCCACCTGCGGATCGTCGAGCGCCCCAGCCTGGTGCTGGACATCACCGACGAACTCGACGCCAAGGTCGCCGCGCTGAACTGCTACCGGTCGCAGCTCGTGGACAACCAGCCGGCGGACCGGCCGGGCGTGATCGAATCGGTGTGCGACCGCACCCGCTTCTGGGGCCACATGGCGGGCGTCGGCCACGCCGAGCCCTTCGCCAGCCGCGAGCCCGTCGGGCTGTCGCGGCTGGACGCCCTCCTGGTGTAGCGCTCCCCCCGCCGCGGCCCCGGGCGGGGGGAGGCCGGCGCCCGGCTCGGGCTCAGCCGGCGGAGCCCGAGCCGACCGTGTAGAGCCGCCTCATCCGGGTGTAGAAGAGGGCCATGACGCCCAGGAAGGCCCCAAGGGGCAGGGCGAGGGCCAGCACGCCGGGAGCGCCGACCCCCCTGAGGATGCGGGAGATGGGGATCACGGCCCCGTGCAGCACGAACGCCGGGAGGGCGAGGATGCCGATGACCGACAGCGCCTCGACCGGCTTGCGGAGGAAGGCCGGCGGGCGGGGGCTCTGGTGGATCATCCGAGCGAAGCCGGAGCCGATCATGATGATCCCCATGTAGGTCGCCAGCGCCCACGGCTCCTGGCCCGTCGCCGTCATCCATGCCGAGAGGCCGGCGGTCTGATACGACGCGATCAGCCCGAGGCCGGCGACGGCCACGCCGAGGCGGATCAGCGGCAGCCGCGAGAAGGTCGCCGCGTCGGCGGCCTGGCGGAAGGCCGCGCCGAGCGCCGCGCCGAGGAAGGTCGTGGAGGCCATCACGAAGATGTTATACCTCGCGACGAGCATGAGCCGGCCCAGCTCCACCAGGCCATGCCCCCTCGTCGGATCCACGACCGATTTCGCCAGGATCCCGCACCCGAGCATCGCCATCGCCGCCAGGAGGAAGGTCGCCACCGCGGCCTTCGAACGCGCCGCGGGGAGCAGCAGGACCGGGCTGGCGATCACGGCGAAGAGGTAGTAGACCAGCACCGAGTAGACCGAGGCGACGACCAGGTCATCCGGCCGCTTATCCCCGGGAGAGAGCAGCGCGGCGCCCGCGTTCGCGGCGGCCAGTAGCAGGATACCGCCGAGGAGCAACGCCGCGTTGCGCCGCGCGACCGTCATGAACCGGCCGGGGTTGGAGCGATAGAGGGGGAGCTGGAAGTATCCCCACCCCATCCCGAACACCAGCGCGAACCCGGGCGTGCCCAGGCGGAACAGCGGGTTCAGGAGGTCGATGACCTCGGCGGAGGCCCCGGGGATCCGGGCCACCACGCCGGGCAGCCAGTGGACCGCGATCACGAGCAGCACCAGGGCCCCTCGGACGGTGTTGATGACCTGCCCCCCGAGCTTGGCGGCAAGCTGCCCCTCGGACATCGAGGTCTCGCGGCCCTCCATCTCGTCGACGATCTGCTGGATCGTCTTGCCCTCGAAGACCTTCCTGGCGATCTCGCGGGGGATGTCCAGCCGCTCGATCTGGATCATGACGGAGATCATCCCGAGCGAGTCGCCCCCCAGGTCGGTGAAGCTCTTGTCCGTCGGGACGGACTCCATGCCCAGGACGCTCCGCCATGCCGAGACGATCCGATCCTTGACGGCATCGCTCTCCGCGCCCGCGGGGGCGGGGGGGGACGCCGCGGGCGGGACCGCCGCGACTCGCGGGGGCGGCGACGCCTCCACGATCGCCGCGAGTTCCCGGCGCCTGACCTTGCCGGTGGGCGTCCTGGGGATCTCGTCGCATCGGGCGAAGCGAAGCACGCCCGCGGCCCCCCCCAGGCCGAACCTGGCCGCCACGGCCCGCGCGGCCGCCTCGACGCTCGCCTGGGCTTGAGGGCACCCCTCCTCGACGACGACGAGGACCGCCTCCCCCCGCAACTCGTCCGGGGCCGGGCCGACCGCCACGCCCCCCGCCAGGCCCAGCTCCTGGAGCAGCGCCCGCTCGAACGGCTCGGAGGGGATCTTCGTCCCCCCGCAGTTGATTAGGTCGTCGGCGCGGCCGCCGTAGTACAGGGCGCCGTCCCGGATCTCGCCCAGGTCGTTCGTCTGGAGCCAGCCCTCCTCGTCGACGAGCGGATGGATCGCGCCGTCCCGCAGCTCTCCCAGGCCGACGTGCGGGCCGCGGATGCGGATCCGACCGTCGGCCGCGATGTCGACCTCGGTCATCCCGACCGCTCGGCCCACCCCCTCGAGCTCGGCCCCCGAGGCGCGGGAGATGTCGAGGAGGGTCGTCCGCGACGCCTCGGTCAGGCCGTAATGCTGCATGATCACGGCGTTCGGGAACATCGCCTTGAGCTGCTCCTTCTCGGGGCGGCTCATCCACTGGCTCCCGATCTCGATCCAGCGGACCTCGCGCCCCGCGTCACCGATCAGGTGCGGGGCCCGGAAGAACGCCCGCCACTGGGTCGGGACCGCGGAGATGGCGTTGACCTCGCCGCGGCCGATCATCTCCACGAGTTCCAGGGGGTTGAACCCGTGCTCGGGGAGGAAGCAGGCCCCGCCGACCGCCGCCACGGCCCGGCAGCGGCCGAAGCCGAAGCTGTAATTGACCGGCACGCCGACGTACTCCCGGACGTCCGGCCCGAGCGCCATCGCGTCGTTCAGGCGCCGCACGACGTCGCTCAGGGCCGCGTGCGAGAGCAAGATCCCCTTCGGCGCCCCCGTCGTGCCCGACGTGAAGCACAGATGCGCCGGGGCGTCGCTGTCGCTGGGGACGTGCGAGAACCGATGCCAGCCGTGCGACGGGGCGGGCGAGACCGAGCCCTTGATCCGCACGCCTCGCGGCACCTCGGAGGCGGCCATCCCCGACGGCCGGATCATCACGACCGACCCCTCTTCATAGCACCGAAACACCTGCGCCACGTAGTCGGCGCTATTGGCGGCGTCGACCGCGACGACCTCAAGCTCCGTCAACCTGGCCGGGGCGAAAGTCGCGGGCATCCTGGGCTCCTCGGCTGCGAATCCGGATGAGATCCCGGATCGATTCAATGTGAATAGGGCTTGGTCGGGGTGATCCATGGGGGTGATGCACGGGGGAAATCGAGGGCGGCGCCGCCGGCGCGGGGACGTGCCCGCGTCAGGGAGATCGACGGCTGACGACCGTGGAGGCATACAGCTTAGGAATTTGTTGTTTGCGAACGAAAGGGCGATGTTAAAAAACGCTAATCATGGCCTTCATACCGCCCCGCCTCGACGCCCGAGGCCCGTAATTACGCTGAATCACCGGGGCGTGACGCCGGCCATGCCGTTGCGACCGTCAGATAGGCCGAGCGAAATTGTACAGTTTAAGAAATCCGGTTTTCTGAACGTACTGGCGTTATTAAAAAACGCCAACCTTGGCCTTGGCGATGACTTTCCTCGACGTCGGTGGCCCGGAGTCACGACGGCGATCGCGGCGCGAGCGCTGTCCCTGGAGGGGGCGGAGGCCCGATCGCGCCCGCCTTGGAGCCCGGGGGCCTCGACGATGTCGCGGGGAGTGCCTTTGGCGGCGCGCGGGGGGATGGTAGAACGAGGGGGGTGCCCGCGTTCCCTGTCCAGGATCCACGCCATGACTTCCATCCTCCTCGCCCTCGTGTCCGCGACGCTCGCCGCGCCCGCGCCGATCGAGCCGATCGTCTACAAGACCCCGGACCGCCTGCCCGACGCCGCGCGGTTGCTGTCGCCCTCGCGGATCCAGCTCGGCGGGTGGCTGGGGGGCCGGGTCGCGCTCAACGAGTCGGCCAGGCTGCGCGAGGTCGACATGGAGCCGCTGCTGGCCGGCTATCGCCGGCGGCCGGGGAGCCATCCCTGGATCGGCGAGCACGTCGGCAAGTGGCTGCACGCGGCGACGCTCGCCTGGGCGAACACCGGGGACGAGGCGCTGAAGGCCAAGCTCGACGCCGTCGTCGCCGAGCTGGTCGCCTGCCAGGAGCCCGACGGCTACCTCGGCACTTACGAGCCCGGCAGGCGCTTCGGGCTGTTCCCGGGGGCCGACTGGGACGTCTGGTCGCACAAGTACAACCTGATCGGCCTGCTGACCTACCACCGGTACACCGGCGACGCGAAGGCCCTGGACGCCTGCCGCAAGATGGCCGACCTGCTCATCGCCACCTTCCCCGCCGAGCGGAGCATCCTGGCGGCGGGGACGCACGTCGGCATGGCGGCGACGAGCGTGTTGGAGCCGGTCGTCCTGCTGTATCGGGCGACGGGCGAGGCGAAGTACCTGGACTTCGCCCGCTACATCGTGGCGTCTTGGGACGAGCCCGGCGGGCCGGGCATCCTCTCCCGGCTGGCGGCCGGCAAGGGGGTGGACGAGGTCGGCAACGGCAAGGCTTACGAGATGCTGTCGAACCTCGTCGGCCTCTGCGAGCTGGCCCGCGCGACGGGCGACCGGCGGTATCTCGACCCCGTCATCCACGCCTGGGACGACGTCGTCGCCAACCGGCTCTACCTCACCGGATCGGCCAGCGCGAGGGAGCACTTCCTCGCGGCCCACGTCCTGCCCAATGGCGCCTCCGCGCACGTCGGCGAGGTCTGCGTCACGACGACCTGGATCCAGCTATCCCTGCAGCTCCTCCGTTTCACCGGCGAGCGCAAGTACGCCGACGAGATCGAGCGGGCGGCCTACAACCACCTGGCCGCCGCCCAGCACCCGGCCGGCTCGGACTGGTGCTACTACACGGCGCTCGAAGGGCGGAAGAAGTACGACGCCCACATCACCTGCTGCCACTCCAGCGGCCCCCGCGGGATAGCGCTGGTGGTCCAGGAAGCGTACCTCCTGTCCGAGATCGACGGCCGGCCCGCGGTGATCGTCGAGACCCGCGAGACCTCTCGCGCCACGATCCCGACCCCCGTCGGCGAGGTCGTCCTGGAGCAGCGGAGCGAGTTCCCGCGCGTCGGCCGGAGCACGCTGACCATCCGCGCGCCCCGGCCCGTCGCGCTGACGCTGGCGATCCCGCGGCCCTGGTGGAGCCGCCGGCAGACTGTCTCGGCGAGGGGATCGTCGGCCGAGCTGCGCGTGCTGCCCGACGGCGGGATCATCCTGGCTTCCGACGCCTGGGTCGACGGCACGGAGATCCAGATCAACCTGGATCTGGAATTGAAGGCGGCCCCCGGCGGTGACTCGAACCCCGACCGCCAGGCCCTGACCTGGGGCCCGTTCGTCCTGGCTTACGACGAGGCCCGCAACCCCGAGGGCCCCCCCGCGCGGGCCGTCGGTTTCACGCCGGTCGAGGGGCGAGTCGAACCGACCGCCGGCGACGGGCTCGCCTTCACGGTCCCTGTCGTGGGCAAGAGCCCGAGCACGCCGACGCCCGGGGTCTTCGTCCCGTTCGCGGAGGCCGGCGCGACCGGGGGGGCGTATCGCGTCTGGCTCCGCGCGCCGGGCGTGGCGCTCGTCCCGAACGCGTCGCTGCTGGCGTACGCGGAGGAGTCGCGCTCGCGCGAGGGGAACGTCGAGGGCTCGATCAACGACGGCGACCCGGAGAGCTACGTCGTCACGTTCGACGACCGCAAGCCGAGGGACGGCGAGGACTGGTACGCGGTCGATCTCGCCGCGCCGGCGCGGGTCGGCCGGGTCGTCTATCGCCACGGGAACAGCTTCCATGACGGCGGCTGGTTCGACGCGTCGAAGGGGAAGCCGCGGATCGAGGTCCGTCGCGAGCCCGGCGGGCCGTGGGAGCCCGTCGGCGAGCTGGCCGATTACCCGGCGACCGACGCAACCCGCGACGCGTGCATCGCCCCCGGGCAGGCGTTCGAACTGAAGCTCAAGGAGACGATCGAGGTCGTCGGCGCGCGGGTGATCGGGACGCCGGCGTCGGGCGACGCTCCAGACCAGGCGTTCTCGTCTTGCGCGGAGTTGGAGGCGTTCGCCGAGTGACCCGCGGGCCCCTGGGAGTTGCCCCCACGCCGCCGGCGCGCTAGAGTCGGCGGCGTGCGAGGTCGATCCGATCCCCTCCCAGGAGCCGACGATGACGAACGCCACTAACCGCCGTGGTTTCCTGAACGCCGTGGGGGTCGCCGCGGCCTTCCCGACCATCGTCCCGGCGCGGGCGCTGGGGAGGGAAGGGGGGGCGGCGCCCAGCGAGCGGATCGGCCTGGGGGTGATCGGCTACGGCCCCCGATGCACGTATGATCTCGGCCCGATGCTCGCCCAGCCGGACGTGCGCTGCGTCGCCGTGTGCGATGTCCAGGCGAGCCGACGCGACGCCGCCAAGGATCGCGTCGACAAGCACAACGGCGACACGTCGTGCGCGGCGATCCGCGACTTCCGCGAGCTGCTCGACCGCGAGGACGTGGACGCCGTGCTGATCGCCACCGGCGACCACTGGCACGCGCACGCCACGATCCTCGCCGCCCGCGCGGGGAAGGACGTTTACAGCGAGAAGCCCTGCGGGCTGACGCTCGACCTTTGCCGCCAGGTGGCCGACGTCATCAACGAAACCGGTCGCGTCTTCCAGGCCGGCACCCAGCGCCGGAGCGTCCCCAACTTCCGGTACGCGGTGGACCTAGCCCGGAGCGGGAAGCTCGGCAAGCTGAAGACGCTGTACGCCTCGGTCTACTACCCATCGATCGTCTCGCAGTGGTATCCGACCCAGCCGACGCCCGCAAAGGACGTGGTCGAGTGGGATCTGTGGCTCGGCCCATCCCCATGGCGGCCGTACAACGAGGCTTACGTGAAGGGCGGCTGGCGGGCTCACTACGATTTCGAGTCCGGCGCCCGCCTGCTGGACTGGGGCGCGCACACCGTCGACCTCTGCCAGTGGGCCAACGACGCCGACGCGACCGGCCCCGTCTCGTTCGAGCCATCGGAGACGAACATCAAGGCGACGTACGCCAACGGCGTCGAGCTGATCATCGACTTCCTCAAGGAGCCGTTCGGCGATCGCGGCCCGAACTGGATCACCGCGCTGGGGACCTGCCCGGTCCGGTTCGTCGGGGAGGACGGCTGGGTCGAGACGGGCGACAACGGCGGCGTCGAAGTCCAGCCCGACGGCCTCAAGGCGAGCCTGAAGGACCTTCCCTCCGGTGCCCATGACAGCGGCCTGGACGTCGGCGCCCATGCGCGGAACTGGCTCGACTGCATCAAGACCCGCGAGAAGC
Organism: Paludisphaera sp.; assembly: GCF_037189885.1. Taxonomy (NCBI): domain Bacteria; kingdom Pseudomonadati; phylum Planctomycetota; class Planctomycetia; order Isosphaerales; family Isosphaeraceae; genus Paludisphaera; species Paludisphaera sp. Next base: position 27,025 of record NZ_JBBCIR010000113.1, on the reverse strand, counting down.
CCGCGGCCAACGCCGAGGTCATGCGGAACTCCCACTCCGCCTGCCACGCCGCCGCGGCCTCGTGGATCCTCGGCCGCAAGCTCGACTTCGACCCCGCCACCGGCACCATCACCAACGACGAGGAGGCCGACGGCCTCCGCACTCGCCCTTTCCGCGAACAGTGGAAGGTTTGATTCGCCTCCGTGATTCGCTTCGTTTCGGGTTTCGGCACGGCACGCACGACGTCCTTCCCCCTGGCGGGGGAAGGTGGCCCGAACGGCCGGATGAGGGGGAGGCGAAGCACGCGAAGCGACGGGATTCGCGACGGCCGGTAGGGCCTTCGTCAGCTCCATCAGCCCTCGCGCTAGCCTTCCCCCTCACCTGACCGCTTCGCGGTCTGTCCTCCCCCGCGAGGGGGGATGACGATCATGAAGCCCTTGCCGCTTCCGCTCCGAAGTCCTCGCGAGTCCATCAGCCCGCGAGTTGCGTTCGCGTCGGGCCTTCGGTGAGGGTGCCGTCGACCTGGATCATGTGGCCGGAGAACAGGTTGCCGTCGTCGAACCAGAACTCGAAGGAGCCGTCGGGGTTCACGGCGATCGATTCGAGCTTCAACTTCCGGAGGAACCGCTCGGGGGTGAGCGGGCTCTCGCCCTCGTCGAGCCAATCCTCATTCTTGAGCGGCAGAAGTTGCTGGACGGCGAGATCCTTGACGCGCGTCGTCCACGCCTTGGGCTGACTCCAGAGGGCGCGGGCGGTGGCGAGCGCGAGCTCGGGGGACCCGGACTCGTCGCGGATGACCATCAGCTCGATGGTGGACCGGTACCACCTGACGTCGGCCTTGAACCAGTCGGTGGCGCGGTCAAGGACCAGTTCGCCGAAATCGGGATCCTCGTGGACGACCGGGGTCTTGAGGTCCACCACCAACCGGGCCAGCTCCGGGTCGTCGTCATGGCCGACGAACTCCACGACCTCGGCTCGCGGCTCCCCGATCGCCGAATCCTCGACGACCCTGGCACGCAGGCGGACAACATCGAGGCTGTGGACACGCGACCAGAGCGCGTCGAATTCCTCGGGAGGGATCGTGAACATGGTCGTCAGCTCCCGTGACTTCAGGGGGCCCGAGCCGATCCTCCAGTGACGAAGACTCAGTCGAAGCCTCTTAAGCCCCCCGTCGGCCCCCGAACCGCCTTTGCCGCCGAAGGCGACGATCCCGACGACCTCCTCAATGGGGCGCGCGGCGATCTGCTCGGCGAGGGCCTTCCGGCGCGCCGCCGATTCGGCCTCCCTGGCGGCCTCGTCGTCGTGCTGGCTCATGTCTGGAGTCCTCTCCTGTCCACGGACCGAGGTGATGGGTTCCCCGCCGACAACGTGGCCATCGGGGCACGACAAGCATACATCCTCGCGCAAGCCGGGAGGGGGATCGGCGACCTGTTCGTTCCCGGCGGCCCGCCCGGCGGCCCGCGCGACGATCCTCGGCATGGCGGAGGCCCCGCGAGTTGGCTTCGTTCGCGCGCCGACTTCCTCCTGGGTTACGCCATAATTCTGTGATAGCAAGAGGACTTGCGCCAAAATCGGCTTGGCTTCGTTCGTCAACTTCGAAGTCGTTTTCCTCCCCGCTCCATATTCATCGAGCGTGAAACGCGTCCCCTCTCCCGCCGGGAGAGGGTGGCCCGAAGGGCCGGGTGAGGGTCATCGGAGTTCGGGAGGAGCAACGGCTCATCCCGCGCGGCCGTAGCCAGCTTCGAAGCGCGCCGGCTCTCGTCCCATCGTGGCGCGGACGTTCCGCCCGCGCGGTGTCGGCTGGCGCGTGTGGGCGCAACGACCCCGGCACACTAAAAGCGCGCGGCCGGCGCGGTTCACGAAGCGCGACGACCCTCACCCGCCGCTGGCGCGGCTACCCTCTCCCGGCGGGAGAGGGGACGGATCAAGGACCGCGGGGGATCGTCCTCGGGGCTTTGGCCCCTCGATCAGTACTACGTACGGGTTGTCAAAGAGCACCGTCATCAACACCCGTATGGTCCGCGGCGGGCCCGGCCGGATTTCACGAATCTCGGATAAATCTCCGAGGGCGACCGACGGGCTTCGAACGCCGAAAGGCCGACCGCGCGGACCGGGGAGTCGCGGGGTCGGCCTGTTCGTGTGTTCGATCGATTCGCCGGGGGGCTGGCTAGCTCACCAGGCGAAGTGGGCGAAGGCCTTGTTGGCCTCGGCCATGCGGTGGACGTTCTCGCGACGGGTGACGGCGGCGCCCTCGCGGTTGAAGGCGGCGATCAGCTCGTCGGCGAGCTTGACGGCCATCGGGCGGCCCTTCTTCTCGCGGGCGGCCATGAGGAGCCAGCGGATGGCCAGGGTCTGCTGGCGGGTCTTGTTGACCTGCATCGGGACCTGGTAGGTGGCGCCGCCGACGCGCTTCGAGCGGACCTCGATGATCGGCTTGACGTTCTCGACGGCGCGGGTGAAGACCTCGATCGGCTCCTCGTTGGGGAGCCGCTTCTGGATCAGCTCCATGGCGTCGTAGAAGAGGCGCTGGGCGATGCTCTTCTTGCCGTCGTGCATGACGCAGTTGATGAACTTGCCGGCCAGCTTGGACCCGAAGCGCGGGTCGGGCCGGAGGTGGGTCTTGCTCGCCGTGAACTTGCGGGCCATTTAGGTCGATCCTGCGGGGATTGTGAGCGAATGAATCCTGGGGGATGTCGCCGCGACGGCGCGAGCCGGGGTGGGGCTCGGCGGGCCGGCGCGGCGGGACGGGGTGCTTACTTCTTGCCGCCCTTGGCGGGGGCGCCGGCCTTCTTCCTGGGGGCGCCGTACTTGGAGCGGGCCTGGCGGCGATCGCCGACGCCCTGGCAGTCGAGGACGCCGCGGACGATGTGGTAGCGCACGCCCGGCAGGTCGCGGACGCGACCGCCGCGGATCAGCACGATCGAGTGCTCCTGCAGGTTGTGCCCCTCGCCGCCGATGTAGGCGGTGATCTCCTTGCCGTTGGAGAGCCGCACGCGCGCCACCTTGCGGAGCGCCGAGTTCGGCTTCTTGGGGGTCATCGTCTTGACCTGCAGGCAGACCCCGCGCTTGAACGGGCACCCTTCGAGGACCGGCGACTTCGTCTTGTACTGGACGGGCCGGCGAGGCTTGCGAACGAGCTGATTGATGGTCGGCATGTTCTTTCGTCGTTTCCCTGTCGTCCTTGCTTGGTCCTGTCGGCGGCCGTTGGCCGCGGGGCCAGGAACGACCGACTCGCCGCGAGTCGGGGCGGCCCCCGGGAACCCGCGGACATATCGGCCCGGAACGCTCGGCGCGTTCGGACGACGCTCCCCGGTCGGATTCAGGCGGTCTATCCCGAGCCAAAGGATTTAGTCTACCGGCCATGCCCGCCGTGTCAAGGCGATTGACGCCGCGTTCCCCCGCCCTTACCATCGGGCGCGAGGGACCGACCTTCTTTCGACCGACGACGGAGCGCCGCTTGATCCGGGTCGCCTGGCTCTACGACATGGACGCCTGCCACGCCCCGACAGGCGTCACCCGGCACGCGCTGGCCCAGCTCGAACGGCTCGCCCGCCGGCCCGATTTCGCCGTCACGGCCGTCGCCGGGCGGATCTCGCGGCCCGAGGGGCGGGACTACTGGGACTCGCTCGGCGACCTCCCCCGGCATTCCTTCCCCGCGCGTACGCGCGACCTCCTGCGTTGGTGGCGGGTCGCCCCGATCCCGCCGATCGAGTGGATCGCCGGCCGGCAAGATTGGGTCTATTGCCCGGCGGAATTCCGGGTCAGGACCAGTCGGGCCAGGGTGGCCGTGACCAGCCACGACGTCTTGCAGGGCTTCAAGTTCGGCTCCGAGCGCCTGCGCCGGAACACGGCCGAGGCGTTCCGCCGGGCCGACCTGGTCCTCTCGGTGTCCGAGTTCAACACCGCGCGCCTCCTGGAGGCCGTCCCCGAGTGCGCCGGACGGGTGGCCCACGTCCCCAACGGCGCGGAGGACGTCTTCTTCGAGCCGACCCCCGAGGCCGACCGCGAGGCGATCCGGGCCGACCTGGGCCTGCCCGACGGCCTGCCTTATCTCCTCTCCGTGGCCAACTTCCAGCCCCGCAAGAACCTCGCGCGGCTGGTCCGCGCCGCGGGGAAGTTGTCGGAGGTCGCGGCGGGGGAGCTGGCTTTGGTGCTGCTGGGCGCCGGCGCGCCGGAGGAGGAGCGGACGCTCCGCGAGGCGATCGCCGGCCTGGGGTCGAGGGTCGTCGCGAGGCTCCCCGGATATCGCCAGGGCCCGGCCCTCCGGGCGGCCTACGCGGGGGCGGCGGCCCTGGTCTTCCCGTCGCTCTGCGAGAGCTTCGGCATCCCGGTCGTCGAGGCGATGGCCCAGGGGACTCCCGTCGCCCTGGCCGATTCCACCGCGCTGCCGGAGATCGGCGGCGAGGCCGGCTGGTACTTCGACCCCGAGGACGACGAGGGGATTGTCGCCGCCCTCCGAGACCTCCTCGACCGCCACGACGAGCGAAACCGCCGCGTCGCCCTGGGCCGGACGATCGCCGACGGCTTCCGCTGGGACGCCGCGAACGATCGCCTGGCCGCGGCGCTCCGCGAACGCTCCTGACCGCGAGGGGCCGGGATCGCCTCCCGCGTCAGCCTTCGAAGTCCTCCAGCCGCGGCCCCTTTGAGCGTGGGGCCTTGGCGGCCGTCGGCGCGACGTCCTGGGGCATCAGCTCCTCGACGGCCACGTCCCAGTTCATGTGGCCGATGGAGACGGTCGCCGTCTTCTTGCGCGGGTCGATCTTCACGACGCGGCCGGGGCGGTCGTAGCCGAGGCGGGGGACGACGACCCTGTCGCCCGGCTGGAGCCTGGCGCGGGCCTCGACCAGGTCGGCCTCGCGGCGGCTCTCCAGCTCCAACGCCAGCAGGCGCTCGGCCAGGGCGTCGCGGGTGCGCTCGGCCTCGGCCTGGGCGGCGATGGCCTCCTGCCGCGCCGACTCGGCCTCCTTGCGCATCCTGGCGATGAGGTCCCATTCGGGCACCGTGGAGCCCTGGGCCTGGTCGAGATAGTTCTGGGCGCGGGAGACGAGGTGCTCGGCCATGTCGAGGCGGCGGGCGATCTTCAGGGCGTTCGACTGGCCGACGTCGCCGATGTGGACCTGATAGCGCGGCTGGAGCGTCTCGACGTCGAACTCGACGGCGGCGTTCTCGGCGCGGGGGTTGGTGAGAGCGTAGGTCTTCAGGTCGCCGATGTGGGTCGTCACCATCGCCAGGCCGCCGAACGAGTCCAACTCGTCGAGGATCGCCCTCCCCAGCGCCGCCCCCTCGGCGGGGTCGGTGCCGGCGCCGAGTTCGTCCAGGATGATCAGCGACCGCTCGGACGCCTTGCCGAAGATGTCGGTGATGCGGCGGACGTGCGACGAGAACGTCGAGAGCGACTGTTCCAGGCTCTGCTCGTCGCCGATGTCGGCCAGCACCTCGTCGAAGATGGGGAGCTGCGAGCCCTCGGCGGCGGGGACGTGCAGGCCCATCTGCGACATCACCGCCAGCAGCCCCACCGTCTTCAGCGCGACCGTCTTGCCGCCGGTGTTCGGCCCTGTGATGACCAGGATGCGGAACCGCAGCCCGAGATGCACGTCGATGGGGACGACCTCGCGGCGCGTCGCGGGCTCGACGGGCGCGGGCGGCGGGGGGGCGTCGGCCTCGCCGTTGGTCGTCGCGGTCGCGGTCGCCGGGGCGGGGGAGGGGGGCTCGACGTGGAGCGCGGGGTCGCGGCGGAAGATGGCCTCCAGCAGCGGGTGGCGGGCGCGACGGAGGACGAGCTTCCCCTCGGCGCTCAGGTCGGCGGCCCGCATCTGGTAGTCGATGCTGTAGCGGGCCTTGGCGAAGATGAGGTCGAGTTCCGCCAGGTTGGCCAGCGTGCCGAGCAGGGAGTCGGCGACCTGCCCCACCTGGGCGGTGAGCCAGCGGAGGATGCGGCGGATCTCCTTCTGCTCGCGGGCGCGGAGGTAGGAGAGCTGCGCCGACTTGTCGGCGATGGCGGCGGGCTCGACGTAGACCGTCTCGTTGCTGGCGCTGGAGCGCTGGACGGAGCCGGGGATCTCGCCCCGGTGGTCCTTGGCGACGGGGAGGACGTAGTGATGGCCGACCATCGTGAAGTTGGCGTACCGCAGCGCCCGCCTGACCTCGGGCGAGCGGAGCATGGAGCGAAGCTTCTCCTGGATCTTCCCCTCGACCTCCTCCATCTCGCGGCGGATGTTGGAGAGGCGTCGGCTGGCGGTGTCGAGGACGCGCGAGCGGGCGTCGAGGCAGCCCTCGATCGCCGTGCGGACCTGGCCGAACTCGCCGACGTCGGCGCGCATGCCGCCGAGCCTGGGGAAGTTGTCGCCGTGGCGTTCGAGCCAGTCGCCGAGGGCGGCGACGGAGCGCAGGGTCTCGGCGACCTCGGACAGCTCCTCTGCCTCCAGCATCGCGCCGACCTGCGCGCGGCGGACGAGCGGCCGGATGTCGTGGAGCCCCCCCAGCGGGGGGCGAAGGCCGGAGCGCAGGGCCTCGACCATCTCGGTCGCGACGGCGTGCCGCGCGGCGATCTCGGCGGCGTCGCGCGAGGGCTCCAGCGACCGCGCGGCCTCCTTGCCCAGCGAGCACGCGGCGCGGGCGGCGACCAGCTCCTTGATCTTGGAGACGCCTAGCAATTCGAGCGTGTGACTGTCCATCTCGCCTCTCGGGTGGCGACGCGCCGACGGGATTCCCCTCGGATGCGCAAGGCCGCGGCGCGGTTCGCGTCGTCGCTCGATTATGACGGACCGGCGCGACGCGAGGCCATCCCAACAGCCGCGTCGAAAGGGCATTCCCGCCGGCTTCGTCGCCCGCGGGGGCGTGATAGCGCGTCGGCCCGACGGCGGGGGGTCAGCGCGGCGCGCCCGTCAGGTCGTTCGCAGCGGCGGTCTCGGCCGCGACCTCGTCGGCGACGGAGCGCGCGTTCGAGGGGGGGGCGAGGTCCGCGGGGGTGGCGGCGAGGATCGGCTCCAGCTCCTTCCGCCAGGGGTCGATCTCGGTCCCCAGGTCCTTGCCGACGATCTTCCGCAGGGCGTTGAGCGAGGCCAGGCGGATCGCCGGGTCGTCGTGCTCCATGGAGTCGAGGAGCACCCTGTAGATCCGCGGGTCCTCGCTCTTGAGGTCGGCCAGGCCGTCGATGGCGGCGATCCGGGCGTCCTCCAGGTTGTCGAGCGTCATCGTCTGCGCGAGGACCGAGGCGTCCTCCGGCAGGCCGACCTTCCCCAGGGCGCGACACGCCTCGATCTTCACGACGGCGTCGTGGCTGTGGACGGCCTTCAGCAGCACCTCGCGGGCGCGGGGGTCTCCCAGCTCTCCCAGCGTGCGGCAGATCATGGCGCGGCTGGCCAGGGGCTCGTTCCCCTTCTGGTAGCGCTCGATCAGGACGGAGACCGCCTCCTCGCGCTGGTGGTCCGAGTCGTAGAGGTCCCTGGATCCGAGCTTGGCGTAGGCGAGGTAGCGGGCGTTGGGGTCGGGGTTGGTGCGGACGTGCCTCAGGAAGCTCTTGGCCGTGGTGCCGACGTAGGCGCCGCAGCCCGAGGCCAGCGCGGCGAGGGCGACGACCCCCCAGGCCGCGCGTCGCGTCGCGCCTTTCCGGAAAGCTCGGTCGTCCATAACCGTAAGACTTCCTTGATGGAGGTTGAGATGGGGCGTCGGCCGCCGGGGCGTCGCGATCCAGGGGGCGACGCGCGGCGAGATCGACGAGGCGCGGGGATCATAGCCGGGGGGGGCGGAACCGCCAAGGCCGGCTCTCGGGCCGCCCGCGCAATAAAGAGGGCCGGCGCACGTCCGATGACGTGGGGCCGGCCCGCGATGGTCCGCCTCGATCGTCCGGGCCGCGACGCCGCTTTCAGGCGGAGCCGGCGGCGGAGTCGAGCCCGGCGAGGTGCTTCTCGCCCACCTTGGAGACGTGGTACTTGAAGAAGTCCCCCTCCTTCTTGCCCCGCTTGATGAGCTTCCTCGTCTGGAGGGCGTCGATCGTCTTCTGGGTCCGCTTGCTGGCGGGCAGGCCCGTCTCGCCGGAGCCGGCGATCTCGCGCAGGAGGTTCGTCTGGGCGTCCGACAGCTTGACGGCCGGGGCCTTCTTCGGGGCGGCCTTCTTGGCCGCGGGGGCCTTGGGGGCGGCCTTGTCGACGGCGACGGCGGCCTTCGGGGCGGCGGCCTTCGGGGCGGCGGCCTTCCTCGCGGGGGCGGGCTTCTCGGCGGCGGCCTTGTCGGCGGCGACCTTCCTGGGGGCGGCCTTCTTCGGAGCGGCCTTCGCGGCGCCGCCCTTCGGTGTCGCTTTCTTCGTAGCCATCGGGCACCTCGTCTCGGGCGTGATCTCGGACCGGACCATCTCTCATTGAGCGGCCCCTGCGCCAATTCATACCAAATCTTTCAACCAGGGGAAGAGGGAGATGCTTCGAAACACGCGAATTTCTCGGGGTTTTTCGGGTTTTTCGGGCCGCCGTCCGGGTCGCATCGTCATGCGCCGCCACGCGAATCTCTTATCGAATCATGCTATGGCAACATGATCATTCATGTCCCATCGTGCGTTTCGCCCTATGTTTACCGGGGTTTTCCGACGGTCGGCCCGGCGACGATCGCGAGGCGCGCGCGAGAAGCGCCCCGAAATCGCGCGCGGCGCGAGGCGCGACGAGCCTCGACGCCTCGGTCGTCGACGACGCGCGCGAAGCGCTCGCGAGAGGTCGCCCGGCGCGGCCTTCGAGGGTGTCCCGGACCGGTCGCGCGCCGGGCCGACGGGCCCTCCGCGCGACCCCGCGCGAGGCCTCCGCGCGCCCGTCCCCGCCATGCCCCGAGTCCCTTCGGACGACCCCGGCCGAGAGACCTTCAGCCGTCGCGCGAAGGGGAGGTCGCATCAAGCTCGACTCCCCCGTCCGAGGAGTCTCGCGCGAGGCCGCGCCCCGAGATCGCCCTCATGTCCGGCGCCCGTCCGACGCGACGCCTGAAGGTAAGGAGTCGACCGTCGCCCCGACGGCCGATACCCTCCTTGGGGGCGGGCCGATCTCGGCGAAGACACGGCTTGCGGGCGCGAGGGCCGGGGCCTACAATGACTGAACAAAAACACACAGCCGTTCAGGGCGGGGGGCCGAGGTGATCACGCAAATCCGGGGGGTTCTCAGGTCGGTCCAGGAGGAGACCCTGACGCTGGGGGTCGAGCCGTTCGAGCTGGAGGTGATGATCCCGGAGCACACGCGCCGGCAGATCCAGGGGAAGGTGGGCGAGACGGTCACGCTGCACACCACCTTCTACATCGAGGGGCAGGCGATGGGGGGGAGGCTGACGCCGCGTCTGGTCGGCTTCATGTCGACCATCGACCGCGAGTTCTTCGACACCTTCTGCTCGGTCGACGGCGTGGGGATGAAGAAGGCGCTCCGGGCGATGGTCCGGCCGGTCCGGGAGATCGCGCGGACGATCCAGGAGCAGGACGTGAAGACGCTCGCCACGTTCCCCGGCATCGGCGAGGCGACCGCCGAGCGGATCGTCGCGAAGCTCCGGCGGAAGGTCGGCATCTACGCCCTCATCGTCAACGCGGACGGCACCACCTCGGCGCCGGCCCCCTCGAACGGGGAGGCCGCGCACGCCCAGCCGGACGTCGTCAGCGACGCCTACGCGATGCTGCTGGCGGTGGGCCACTCCGAGATGCAGGCCCGCGCGGCCATCGATCGCGTCCTCGCCGGCCGGAAGAAGTACAAGTCGGTGTCCGACCTGATCGAGGCGATCTATCAGCAGGAGAAGCCCTGAACCGCGGCCGAGGGAGAGCGACGCCATGGCGCGAGAGATCAAGTACAAGCGGAAGCCCGACGACGACCGCGACCGTGACCGCGAGACCGAACATGAGCCCAGGGCCGAGGCCCGCGGCGAGCCCCCCGCGCCCCCGGACCCGGTCGAGGAGAGGTTGCGCCCGCAGCGCCTCTCCGAGATCATCGGCCAGCGGGGCGTGGCCGAGCGGCTCTCGATCGCGCTGGCCGCGGCCAAGAAGCGCGGCGAGCCGCTGCCGCACATCCTCTTCGACGGCCCGCCGGGGCTGGGCAAGACCACCTTCGCCGGCGTGCTGCACAACGAGCTGGGCGTGGAGCTGAGCCTCACCAGCGGCGCGTCGCTCGACAAGAAGATGGACGTGATGCCCTACCTGACCAACGCGGCCGAGGGCTCCATCCTCTTCATCGACGAGATCCACCGGCTCCCCCGCGCCGTGGAGGAGTTCATCTACCCGGTCATGGAAGACTTCCGGGTCGACGTCGTGCTGGGCGAGGGGATGGCGGCGCGGACGATCAACCTGCCGCTGAAGAAGTTCACGATCATCGGGGCCACCACCCGCAGCGGGATGCTCTCCTCGCCGCTGCGCGAGCGGTTCCACATGCACGAGCACCTGGAGTTCTACGAGCCGGAGGATCTGGCGAGGATCATCACCATCAACGCCGCCAAGCTCCGCGTCGCCATCAGCCCGGAGGCCGCCTGGGAGCTGGCCGGCCGCAGCCGCGGCACCCCGCGCATCGCCAACGCACGGCTCCGCTGGGTGCGCGACTACGCCATCGCCCGAGCCGACGGGGTCATCGACGTCTCGGTCGCCAACGACGCCTTGGCCATGCAGGAGATCGACTCCGAGGGGATGGACAAGCAGGACCGGCGCTACCTCGACACGCTGATCCGCGTCTTCAAGGGGGGGCCGACCGGCGCCGAGGCCCTCGCCGCCACGATGACCCTTTCGCTCGACACGATCCGCGACGAGGTCGAGCCCTACCTCCTGCGCCGGGAATTCGTCGTCCGCACCCCCCGCGGCCGCGTCGCCACCGCCTCCGCGTACCGCCACCTGGGCATCCCGGTCCCCGAGCGCGACCTGGACGACGACATCCTCGACCCCCAGCGCCGGCTGTTCCTCTGACCCGACCGCGCCGACCCACGCCCGGCCTTCAGACGCCCGGCGTGGTGGCGCGGCGGAGCCGATCCCGCAGGGCGTCCCACGCGGGCTCGGCGGGGGGCTCGACGGCGACGATCACGTCCAGCCCTCGCGCGTCCAGGTCGTGCAGCGCCCGGTAGAACTCCCGGGCCGCGACGGTCGGGTCGGGCAGGATGAATCGGGCCACGCGGTCCGGGACCAGGCCCAACGGGAGCGGTTCGAACGCGATCAGCCCGGCGCGCTCGGGCCAATCGAGTTCGGGCAGGAGGACTCGGGATGGGACGCGGACGGCTCGGGTCCTCGGCGCGTAGTGGACGGCGAGCATGCCGGGGCTCGCGAGCGTGGTGGGATCGGCCTCGACCGGCCCATGACCGACCTCGACGCCGAGCAGGCTCGCCAATTCGCTCGCCGTGATCGGCCCGGGGCGCAGGACGCGCGGGGGATCGGACGCCAGGTCCAGGACGGTCGATTCCAGGCCGACGCTCGCCGGGCCGCTGTCGAGGATCAGGTCGACGCGGCCGTCCAGGTCGGCCAGGACGTGCTCGGCGCGCGTGGGCGAGACGCGGTTGGATCGATTGGCGCTGGGCGCGGCGAGGGGCAGGCCGACGCGCTCGATGAGCCGGCGCGCGACCGTCGGGGCCGGGACGCGCAGGCCGACCGTCGGACCCCCCGCCGTCACGATCTCCGGGATGGCCGGCGTCCGGGGGACGATCAGGGTCAGCGGGCCGGGCCAGAACGCGCGGGCCAGCATCTCGGCGCGGCCATCCCAGCGCGCGGCGTACTCGCGCGCCTGGTCGGCGTTCGCGACGTGGACGATGAGCGGGTTGCGCGAGGGGCGGCCCTTCGCCGCGAAGATGCCGCGGACGGCCTGGGCGTCGGTGGCGACGGCGCCGAGGCCGTAGACGGTCTCGGTGGCGAACGCCACGAGGCCGCCGCGTCTAAGGACGGCGGCGGCCTCGTCGCGGTGGTCGGTCTCGGGCTCGTCGCGGTCGACGAGCAGGACCCGAGTGCGGATCACGGCGCGCTCCGCGCTCAGGGGATGAGGACGGCGGCGGCGATCACGGTGGTCCAGAGGCCGTCCTTGTGGCCGACGGCCGTCTGGGTGATCTCCTTCGTCTTGTAGATGACGTCGGCGATCTTCCAGATCTCGCGCTTCTCGTCCCACGAGCTGTTGGGGTTGAACTCCACCCCGAGGATCGTGGCGAGCATCTCGGCGGCGAGATCCTCGGCGTAGTCGGCCGCGGTCTTGGCGGTCTGGCCGTAGGCGTGGTGCTCGGACAGGTAGCCGAACTGGTCGCGATCGCGCGGGATGGCGACGCCGACGCTGGAGGCGACCAGCCGATTGGGCTCGGCCGTGGCGCTCTCGCTGATGACGACGTGGACGATCTGCCCGGGCTTCAGGTCCTTCAGCCCCTGCTCGACCGTCACTTCCTTGCAGTGCGGCGGGAAGATGCTGGAGACCCGCACCAGGTTGTAGCAGGCGATCCGGGCGTCGCGGAGCGCCAACTCGAAGCTGGTCAGCTTTTCGCGGTGGGTGCCGACTCCCTTGGTGAAGAACAACTTCGAAGGTACGTACATCTCTGGCTTGAGTCCTCCCGGTCCGGTCGTCCACGGTGATGGGCGCCGACCGTCCCGCTGTCCGCGAAGAGTCCGCGTCGTCGCCGCACGCCGCGCGCGATCCCACGAAGTGGAAATTATCCCCCCAGCCCCCGTCCGTATCAAGGCCACAAGCCCGAAGTCGACGCCCCGCGCCGTCCGGCCCCCCTTTCCCCGGGCCCCGAACCGAACCGAAACCCCGGCCTGCCCGTCCGGGTAGCACGGGAGGATCACGCGCGAGCCCATCGCCGGGGGGAGGACAGCGGGATGGAAGACGCTTACGGGTGGGACCCCGACTCCGTGCGGCGAGCGGTCGAGGCCGACCCGGCGGCCGTGCATCGTCGCGATGAGTACGGTTGCGCGCCGCTGGAAAACGCCGCGGCGGCCGGCGACGACGACCTCGTCGCGTTCCTCCTGGAGCGGGGGGCCGATCCGAACGGCGGGGTCGAGGGCGATCCCCCGCTGCACTGGGCCGTGAATTCCGAAGTGGAAGGGTCGACGGCCGTGGTCGCCCGCCTGCTCGCCGCCGGGGTGGACGTCCACGGCGTGGGCATGAACGGCTGGGCCCCGCTGCACGTCGCGGCCGGTCGCGGGCGGGTCGAGAAGTGCCGGCTGCTGCTCGACGCCGGCGCCGAGGTCGACCGACCGGCGACGATCGACGATCACCGGACGCCCCTGATGGAAGCCGCCGCCGCCGGGCAGCCCGAGGTCGTCCGCCTGCTGCTCGACCGCGGCGCGGACGCCTCGCTCCGGGACGGGTTGTTCGGCAGGACGGCGCGCGACCTCGCCGTCGAGGCCGGTCGCGGGCACGATCCGAAGATCTACCGCATGCTCAAGGCCCAGCCCAGGGTCGACCCCGCCGAGACCCTGGCGGACGTGGACTTCCCCGACGAGGCGACCCGCGACATGGCCTTCGCCATCCTCGGCGAGCACGACATCGCGGAATACTATCGCGAGAGGGCCGACCAGATGGCCGCCGAGGGGAGGCACGCGGAAGTCGTCAGCATCCTGGACGAGCACACGCCCCGCCGCGGCTGGCGGGGATGGTTCCGGTCCCCGAAGTAGGGCCCGCGCGATCTACCTTCCCGCCGCTCGTTCGGAAGCCAAGGGCGAGTACCCCTTCTCCCCTCGTGGGAGAAGGTGGCCCGAAGGGCCGGATGAGGGGGCGACCGGTGTCGACTCCTGGATCGCCCTCGACGAGAGACGTCTTCCCCCCTCGCGGGGGAGGACAGACCGCGAAGCGGTCAGGAGAGGGGGACGACGGGCGCGGGGGCTGTTGCAGTCGCCGAAGGCCCGTCCGGCCATCGCGAATCCCACCAGCTTACTCGCTAGTCTTCCCCCTCATCCGGCCCTCCGGGCCACCTTCCCCCGCGAGGGGGGAAGGGCGTTATGACCATGGTCATGTGGCACCAACGCGTCCCGATCCGCCCCCCTCATCCGGCCCTTCGGGCCACCTTCTCCCACGTGGGGAGAAGGGCGGGCGACGGTTCAGGCGTCGCGTCGCTGGTGGGTCAACGACGGCGGAGGGCGCGGTCGATGTCGCGCTTGGCCTCGCTCTTCTTGATGGCCTCGCGCTTGTCGAAGGTCTTGCGGCCCTTGGCGACGAAGATCTCCACTTTGGCCATCCCCTTCTTGAAGTAGATGGCGGTGGGGACCAGGGTCAGCCCGCGCTCGTTGGTGCGGGCGGCGAGCTTCTCGATCTCGTTGCGGTGCAGGAGGAGCTTGCGGCTGCGCTTGGGGACGTGGTTCATGCGGTTGGCCTGGAGGTATTCCGGGATGTCGCACCCGTTCAGCCAGGCCTCGCCGCGCGTCACCTCGGCGTAGGCGTCCTCCAGGTTCGCCTTGCCGTTGCGCAGGCTCTTGACCTCGGTGCCGGTCAGGACGATGCCGGCCTCGACCTTCTCGATCAGGTCGTAGTCGTGCCGCGCGCGGCGGTTCCGGGCGACGATCTTGATGCCGTCGCCATCGTCTTTCTTGGCGGCGGGACTCGCCGCGTTCTTCTTGGCCATGGCTTGAACCCAGCGCCCAGACGTTCCTTCGTGTCCACCCGGCCTACATCATACGCATCAGGCGCGGGTCGCGTGGCAGGCGACGACGATTTCCTCGACGATCCGCGCCGGGTCGGCCGCCTCGGGGACGAGGACGGGGACGGGGAAGCCGTCGTCGCGGATCGCGGCGGCGTCGCGGCCGACGAGGACCACGAGGGTGGCCCCGAGCGCCTGATCGACGGCCGCGCGGGCGGCGCGCTCGTAGGCGTGACGCCGCCAGACGGCCTTCCATCCGTGCGGTTCCGCGTCGGCGGCGGGGGTCGCCAGGGCCCGTCGCATGGCGAGGTCGAGCGAGAAGTCGGCCGCGACCCACCGGTCGCCGAGCTGGCGGGCCTCCCACGACCGGGCCGACGCCCGGTGCGCCTCGGCCTGGATCGCCGCGAACGCCCGGTCGCGAGGGTCGGCGGGATGGGCCGACGACGAGGCCGTCGGGCGGTCCCCCCACCGCAGCGGCTCGGCGCCCAGCGCCCGGACCAGGCCGGCGTGGATCTCGGCGGCGAGCGCGGACTCGGCCGGGTCGTCGGGGTCCGCGGCCGAGACCGCCACGAGGCTCGGCCGCCGGTCGAGGTTCTCCAGCAGCTCGTTGACCGTCTTGTTCGTCAGCGGGTCGAGCATCCAGGGGGCGATCTCGACCGTCGGCACCAGCGCGAACCGCCGGAAGGGGAGCCGGGGGTGCGGCAGCGTGATCTGGGGCGTGCGCCGGATCTCCTGGCCGTAGAGCAGCAGGTCCAGGTCGAGCGTCCGCGCCCCCCAACGCTCGTCGCGCACGCGGCCGAGCCTGGCCTCGATCGCGTGCAGCCGCTCCAGCAGGGTCAGGGGGTCGAGCGTGGGCTCGGCCAGGAGCGCCGCGTTGAGGAATGGGGCCTGGCCGGCGGGCCCGCCGACGGGGACGGTCTCGTAATACTTGCTGACCGTCCAGAGGTGGAAATGGGGCTCGGCCTTGATGATGGCCACGGCCTCGTCCAGGGTCGCCTCGCGGTCCCCCTGATTGCTCCCCATCCCGATGATCGCCAGCGAGCCCTCGCTCATAACGCCTCGATTCGATGCCTCGCGGATCGATTACAGCGACAGCTTGCCGATCCGGTCGACGGCCTCCAGCAGCCGGGGCGTCTCGACGGTCAGCGCGACGCGGATGTAGCCGTCGGCGGTGCGGCCGAAGCCGAGGCCGGGGGTGGTCACCACGCTCGCCTCGTCCAGCAGCCGGGCGCACAGGTCGGTGGAGGAGTACCCCTTGGGGCAGGGGATCCAGACGTAGAAGGTCGCCTCGGGGGTCGGGACCTCCCAGCCGAGCTTGCGCATCGCCGCGAGGAAGGCGTCGCGCCGCTCCTTGTACAGGGCGCGGATCGGCGGGGTCAGCTCGTCGTAGCCGTCGAGCGCCGTCTTGGCGGCGAACTGGACGGCGGTGAAGATGCCGGAGTCGCAGTTGGCCTTCACCTGCTTGAGGGCCGAGATCATGGGCTCGCCGCCGATGGCGAAGCCGACGCGCCAGCCGGTCATGTTGAAGGTCTTCGACAGGCTGTGGAACTCGACGGCCACGTCCTTCGCGCCCGGCACCTGGAGGATGCTGGGGGCGGGCTTGTCGAAGTACATCTCGTTGTAGGCGGCGTCCTGGGCGATGGTGAAGCCGTGCGTCCGCGCCAGGCCGACGACCTTCTCGAAGTACGGCAGGTCGGCCGTCCCCCCGGTGGGGTTGTTCGGGAAGTTGAGGAACATCAGCCGGGCCAGCGTGTAGACGTCGGCCGGGATGGCGTCCAGGTCGGGGCGGAAGCCGAGGCTGGGCTCCAGCGGCATCGTGTAGACGTCGGCCCCGGCGAACTGGCTGGCCGAGCGATAGACCGGGTAGCAGGGGTCGGGGACCAGGCTGATCTCGCCGGGGTTGAGCACGGCCAGCGGGAAGTGGGCCAGGCCCTCCTTCGAGCCGATCAGCGGCAGGATCTCGGTCTCGGGATCCAGGTCCAGGCCGTACCGAGACTTGCAGAAGTCGGCGATCGACCGGCGGAGTTCCGGCGAGCCCTGGTCCAGGGCGTACTGGTGGAAGGCCGGGTTCTCGACGTTCTTCTGGAGGCTCTCGATGATCGGCCGTGGCGTGGGCCGGTCGGGGTCGCCGACGCCCAGGTTGATGATGTCTCGCCCGGCGGCGATGGCGGCCCTCTTCTTCTTGTCGATCTCGGCGAACAGGTACGGCGGCAGGTTCTGGAGCCGCTGCGACTTCACGAACGGGTCAGCCATCACATCGAGCCTCGCTTCGAACACCCGGATTGCCTGCGGTCCACCAGTGTACCCCCGGCCCCCCGATCCGACAACCGGCCCAACCCCGGGCCGACCGCCCCGCCGCCCCGGCCTCCCGCCCGACCTGGCTCCGGTTGGCTTCGTTCGTCGACCACGGGACCGACCAGGATAGCCGTAAACTCCTTGCTGAATTCGTCTTAGCTAGCATCCCCGGTTGGCTTCGTTCGTCGATTCGCGTTGTGTTTCTCGGGGCCGCCGGCCCAGGGCGTCGGCCCATCCTCCGGCGCTTCGGGGCTCCTTCAAGGCGAAGGGCTTTCTGAACGTCTTCCTCCCTCGCGGGGGAGGACAGACCGCGGAGCGGTCAGGAGAGGGGGACGACTGGCGCGAGGCCGTTGGGGTCACCAAGGGCTAATCCGACCGGCTTGGGATCCCGTCGGCCGTCTCGCTTGTCCCCCCCTCATCCGGCCCTTCGGGCCACCTTCCCCCACCAGGGGGGAAGGACGTTATGACCACGCCACCCGGTCGCGCGTCCCTTCATCCGTTGGCGCGGGCGATTCCGAGGGGGCCCCATGACCGGCTCGTCACGTTGCGTCGAATTGCCAAGGAGCCACGGCGCGATCTTCCACCATGGACAGTGCATACAAACCGGGTCTTGCGAGGAAGAATCCCGAAAATTTCCCGAGATCGCGCGACGCGGCGGCTCAGCCGGGGAACTTGCATAGGGCGGCGACGTAGTCCCGGGTGCCGTCGGTCACCCAGCCGTCGAGCTGGGCGGCGTCCTTGAGCTGCTGGCCGCGGCGGCGGTCGACGGACAGGAAGGAGCAGGGGAGGTCGGGGAGCGAGGTCAGGTCGCTCCAGAGCTTTTCGAACTGCGCGACCGGCAGGACGTCTTCCTGGCCGTGCCCCCAGCGCCGCTTCACGTCCTTGATGGTGACGTAGGTGGGGACCCGCGCGGCAAGGCCGCGGACGGCGGCGGCGACCTTCTCGGGCGATCGCGCCAGGTCCGCGCGAGTCAGGCGGAGGGCGCGCAAGAGGCCGTCGACGCGGACCCAGGTGGTCATGGAGTTGTAGTAGCGGAGGGCGAACTCGGAGTCCTCGCGCGGCTGCGCCAGGCCTTCCAGCAGCCGGAGCCGGCCGCCGACGCGCGCCAGGCCGCCGCCGCGGTCGTCGATCCGGCGCGGGATGACCTCGAAGCCCAGCGTCGAGCCCGTCCCGGCGGCCAGGCCCAGCACGCCGGGGTCGACGGTCGCCCCCAGGGTGTCGATGTTGTGGACCATCAGCCAGTTGAGGTTCGGGTTCTCCCGGAGCAGCCGGGCGAGCGTGCCGTTGAGCAGCAGGTTGGGGACCTCGTAGAAGTGCCCCGGCGGGTTGAAGCGCTGGAGTGGGACGTTGTCGGTGTAGTCGCTCCCCTCGCCCCGCGACCGCGCCCAGTCGAGGATCGCGCGGCGACCGGCCTCGCGGACCTTCTGCTTGTTCTCGTCCAGCGTCTCGTGGGTCGATTCCTCCCACAGGAACGTCAGGTCGCGGGCCATGGGGATCAGACGCTGGCCGATCGACCTGCCGGGCGACAGGTAAACCGGGGTGTCATGGCCGTAGTTCGACGTGGCCGCCAGGTGGCGCTCGATGGCCCGGTGGGTGAGGTAGCTCGTGGTCACGACGTGGGGGATCGACGCCCCCAGCGCGTCCCCCGCGGCCTTCGTCTTGGCGAGGTGGACCTCCAGGAACGAGCGGTGCCTGCCCTCGAACGGGGCGAACGGGTTGACCGCCTTCACGACCCCCGCGCCGGTGGTCCATCGGCTGCCGACGCCCGCCGCGAGAGTCACCACGGCGACCTCGCCGCCCCGGATCAGCCGCTCGCCCAGGTCGCGCGCCGAGTCGGGGACGGCCCTGGAGGCGTCGATCAGGTCGGCGTCGTCGACGTCGCGGATCTCGATGTCGACGGGCAGGCGGTTGCGCGCCAGGCCGATGCGGCCCCGGATCAGGTCCTCGCGAAGCGCCTCGTGCTGGACGGGGTCGAAGCCGTTCTCGCGGCGGATCGCCTCGGCCTCCTCGTCCCAGCGGGCGGCCGAGGAATCGGCCGCGCCTCGGGCGACGGGGAACAGCTTGTTGACCATCGTGCGGAAGACGCGGATCAGCTCCGCCGGGTCCTCGCAGCGGTTGGCGAACGCGTCCACGTCGGCCATGCGGCCGGGGGCGAGCGAGCCCGTGTCGCCGCCGGCGACCATGCGGGGGATCTGGAGCGTGTAGTAGCGCGAGGGCATCAGCGGGGCGTCGGCCTCCAGAGTCGCCCAGGTGCCGCGGGGGTTGATGCGGAAGTCGTAGACGACCGGGCTCATGGCGAAGGGGAGGGCGTCGTCGAGCGACCCCTTGACCCGCGCCATGATCTCGGCGATCTGGCCCTGGAACTCCTCGCGGCGGTGGGGGGCGACCAGGAACGCCATGCCGCCGCCGGCCATCCCGCCCAGCATCAGGAAGCCCCAGAAGTCGTCGCCCATCGCGGCGCGGGCCTCGCGGATGATCCCCTCGGTGAAGGCGCTGGAGATCCAGGGGATGATCCCCTTCAGCGGCCCTTCCCAGTTGGCCGTGGTCCAGGAGCCGAGGGCCTTCACGTCGGCCCGCTCGACCGACTCGACGACGTTCTCGAAGATGCGGAGCGCCTCGCCGCGATGCCGCCACTCGGCCTCGTCGCGGAGGAGGTACTTGGCCGTCACCATGTTCAGGATCGGCCCGACGTTCTGGGCCATGCCGCCGTGGACCAGCACCATCCCGCGCGCCAGGGCCTCGGAGAACGAGGCCCCCGACGCGGCGCCTTCCTTCGGGGCGACGTCGACGAGCTTGTGGTCGGGGAGGAGGCGGCCGCGGCTGACGCCCCATTCGGGATCCCCTTCCGCGGCGGGGACGCCGGTGATGAGCTTCACGCCGGGGAAGATGCCGCCGGAGTCCTGCCAGCCGCCCCCGGAGCCGCCTAGCCACTCGCCGAGGATCGCGCGGGCGACCACCACGCGGGCCTCGTCCATCTCCAGCGGGCCGGTCAGGTTCCGCGACTGCCCCGTCGCCCGCATCAGCAGCGCGACCAGCGACGCCAGCAGGTTCGTCGAGACCGCCAGGCGCGAGCCCTTGGGGATGTCGTTGACCTTGCTGACGATCTCCAGGCCGTGGCCCGGACGGACGACGTGCGCGAGGACGTCGGCGAGCCTGGCGCGCGTCCCCTCCAGCGACGGCGGCACCAGCCCGGAGGCGATTACCCCGGCCTTCACCAGCCCGAGGTAGTCGTTGCCGAAGTTGAACAGCTCCTCCAGCGAGTCGACGTCCTTGGTCGCGTCCAGGTCGATGCTGGTCAGCCGCAGGATCGGCTCGGCGATGACGCGGAGGCGGCACTCGATCGGCGGCGTCGGCTCGGCGTCGCGGCGGTGGACGCCCAGGTCGACCGAGATGTTCATGACCCGCGCGCCCTCGGGGAAGTCCATCCCGAGGAAGAAGATGTCCGACCAGCCGCTGTGCGAGAGGTCCAGCCGGACGGGCGTGCGCTCGGTCAGGATCGGGAACGGGTCGTCGGCCGACCCCCGGCGCAGCAGTCGGGGGTCGAGCCGCAGCGGGTGCTCGTCGACGCCGCCGACGCGGAACATCCAGCGATTTCCCGAGCCCCCCCGGACCGACCGCCGCACCTGGTCGGCCAGCGTCTGGAACGCCACCTGCTCGTAAGCCTGCGCCAGCGCCGAGGCGATCGCGCCGTCGGGGCCGTTCGCCTTCAGCGCGGCGCGGAACGACGTCAGCGCCTGCTCGAAGCGGCGGCCCATCAGGTCCATGTAGCCGTCGAACGGGATCAGCCCGGCGCGGCGGACGTCGGGGTGCTCCTGGATGTCGTGGCGGTAGATCGCGTGGAGGAACAGCGAGGCGCGGACGCGCTCATAGAGGTTGTCCGCGCCGCGGCGGAACCGCTCCAGGTCCTCGCACGCGGCCAGCCTCTCGGCCAGGCTCGCGCCGGCGACGAGCGCCCGCGCCGAACGGTCGCGCGACGCGGGGTCCGGGGACGTGATGGTGGCGATCAGGTCTTGGCCGAGTGGCGTCATGGCGGTCGCGTGGTCCGGGGGTCGGTGCTCGATGCGATGCGGGATGGCGCGAATTGGAAGTCTCAGCGCGCGGGGGATTGCTCGATGCGGGCGGCGGCGTCGAGGAGGACGGCGAGGATCCGCTCGCGGTCGACGCCCGCCATCGCCAGCGCGACCTGGGCCTCGATCGCGCCGAACTTCGCGCCGAGGTTGAACCGCTGGCCGCGGGTCTCCAGCGCCAGGTACTTCTCGCGGCGGGCCAGGGCGTCCAGGGCGGTCGTGAGCTGGATCGGGCCCGGCTCGCGACGGCCGTCCCGCACGGCCTCGTCCAGCAGGTCGAAGACGCCGGGGGTCAGGACGTGCATGCCGAAGAAGCAGAGGTAGTGCCCGGCGCGCAGGCCGGGGACGTGCAGCCGAAGCTCGGCGAGCGTCGGGTTCGGCTTCTCGACGATCTCCTCGATCGCGTAGACGTCGGGGCGGTCGGCCAGCCGACGCCCCGCGAGCGTGCCGTACTGGTGGATCAGGTGCTCGCGCGTCGCCTGCACCGCCGAGACGGCGCAACGCTCCGCGACCGCCAGGTCGATCAACTGCCGGGCGCAGCGACGGGGCTCGGACGACAGATACAGGTGGTCGCTCAACAACAGCAGGAACGGCTCGTCGTCGACGAACTCGCGGGCGCGCCAGACGGCGTGGCCGTAGCCGAGCGGCTCGTCCTGCACGGCGAAGGTGAGGCGCTCTTGCACGTCGGCCAGCCGCCGGGCCTGCTCGCGCGCCCAGTCGGCCCCGTCGAACCCGGCGCGGAGCATCTCCGCGTAGTTGCGGAAGTGGGCGCGGTAGACCGCCTCGTCCCCCGGCGCGGCGACGACGCAGACGCGCTCGATGCCGCTCTCCAGCGCCTCCTCGGCGATGATCTGGAGGACGGGCTTGGTGAGGCCGTCCCGGTCGACCACCGGGAGCATCGCCTTCTGGACCGCGTCGCAAGCCGGATATTGCCGGGCGCCCCGGCCCGCCGCGGTGATGACCGCCTTCGATATGACCACGTCTCGATCCCTTCCGCCGAAAGGCCCGCCGTCGGCCCGCGTCCGACGGGTCCGCCCCCGATCCATCTCTCAGGCCGACCATCGTCCCCGCCGACCCCACGCTCGACAAGGGGGTCGCAGGCCGAGGCCCCCGCCGGCGCGAGGCCTCGAAGCCCTTTCCCCGGGCGAGGCCGAACGCCATCGTTCGCGACAAACCACGGCGGCATCACGCCTTAAGATCCAAACCACGGCCCGCCCGGCCCCATTCCGGGATTCCGACTCCCTGGAGGGTTGACTTCCCCGGCGGGACCCACTATCTTGTCTCTACCACCGCGACGAACGCCGGCTTTCACCAGGCCCGATCGTCACTTGGGGATGTAGCTCAATTGGTTAGAGCACCGGCCTGTCACGCCGGAGGTTGCGGGTTCGAGCCCCGTCATCCTCGCTTCCGAAGTCCTCTCCCTCATGGCGAGGCGAATTCCTGAAGAGACCAAGCCCCTTCGCTTGCCTTCAGTGCTTCTTCCATCGGCAACGGCCTGTCGAACCGCCAGTTCCCTGGGACTGGCGATCCTGACAGGCCGTCTTGCATGCGCCCGGGTGCCGCGATCGCCGGTCCCATCCGGGATGGAAGCCGAGCGATCGCTCTGATGGGCGGGCTCCCACCGGATGACGCCGGGCGCCGATGGTCAGTTCCCGACGCGCCATCCCATGATGATCATGCCGTCGCCCGCCCACAGCGGCAGCGTGCCGCCATTTTCATGGAGGATGAGGCTGAGCGGCAGCGTGCCGCCGTTGAAGAGGATGACGCGCAGCGGCAGGACCCCGTCGCCGGCGCGTTGCGACTCCCCGCCCGCCTGGGCCGTCGCCCCGTTTCTCTGGCTCAGCAGCCGAGTCAGGACGCCCACCTCCTCGGAGGCGGGGGGGGCCTTGAGGGTCAGCCGGACGTGGCGGCACTGCTCGCCCCGGACGACGATCTGGCCCATCTGCTCGACGGACTCGATCATCTTCACCGGGATCCTCTCCCAGGAGTTGCCCCCCGTATCCTGGGTGAAGAGGATCTCCCCATCGCCGTCGACATCCGACAGCTTGGCCGCCCCGGTTACCGCGCAGGTCCCCGAGGTCGGTCGCGCTCTGAGGTCCCGCGCGAACTGCTCGCCGGTCATGACCTCCAGTCTGGCTCGCGTGGAATCCATCGGGGTACTCCTCGGGGTAAAAGCGGGCGTCATGATGCTGGTCGCCCCGCCGAGCCGCGCGGGCGGCCGGCGGGGCGCGCGGGAGCATACGGGGGAGTCAGGCGTCCGGGGTCGTCCCTTGCGACCGCGGAGCGATGATCTCCACGTCCATGGAGTCCACCTCCACCAACGCGGTGTCGGTCGCCGATCGTCGCTGGGCCGTGATCACGAGGACCGCGGTGTAGTGCCGAGCGGGGGGCAGTTGCTGGCCCGGGACGGTCCCTTCCTCGCCGTTGCCGAAGGTGGGGATCGTCGAGACCGCCTGGTAGCTGAAGAGGGCTTCGTCGAAGTCCCCGAAGCGATCCTGCCCGTACGGCAACTCGATGGAGCGGCTGACGCCGCCCAGTTCGAGCAAGATCGAGACACGCGCGCCGACGTCTTTCTGGATTTTCCCCCGCAAGCTGGCCGTGAAGCCCAGGAAGGTTTCGTTCAGCGGTTCCGGGAGCGTGACCGGGATCTGCAGGGTCGTCAGCGTGACCGCCGCGTCGCGGGCCGATTCCGGCGACATCTCGGCAACGAGCTTCCCGTTGAACATGATGGTCAGCGCCAGGCCGTCCGGGCTCAGGTTCACGCCGAAGCCGTCGACCGACGCCACGTCCGGGTACAGGGGCTGGGGCGGGTTGAGGCGGGTCGTGAAACCGCCCTGCTTGGGATCGGCGGCCAGGGTCGTCATCGGAGCCTCCTCGGGACTCTTGAACTGGGATAGCCGTGGATCGACGCGGGGGGCCATGCGTTTGAAGTGGGGGGACGATTTAATAAATCACCCAAACTTTTGACCTTGTTCTTAATACGCGGCAAATCGACCATTTTCAACAGCTTAATTGAAAGATTTTCATTCGCGACGAATCGTCCAGGGCTCGGATCGGCCGTCGACGCCCCCTTCGGCGCGTCATCCTCGCGGGCGGCCCGATCATGCCGGCGGATGGCGGGGGGGCTTGAGATTCGCGCGGCGTGGGCCGAAGATGCCTGGGTTGAAACGTCCCTCTCGCACCAGGCGGCGCACCCAGCATGACGGAAACTCCCAGCCACGGAAGCGGCCCGGCCCCGGCGGAATACGACGCGATCCTGATCGTGGGCTTCGGCGGGCCGGAGAAGCCCGAGGACGTGATGCCCTTCCTGGAGAACGTCACGCGGGGGCGCAACATCCCCCGCGAACGGCTCGAGGAGGTGGCGGAGCACTACCACCATTTCGGCGGCGCGAGCCCGATCAACGACCAGGTCCGCGAGCTGATCGCCGACCTCGCGCCGGAGCTTCGACGCCACGGGGTCGACCTCCCGATCTACTGGGGGAACCGGAACTGGCGCCCGATGCTCCCGGACACGCTCCGCGAGATGGCCTCGGCCGGCGTCCGGCGGGCGCTGGCGTTCGTGCTGGCGGCGTACAGCTCGTATTCGAGCTGCCGGCAGTACCGCGAGGACATCATCCGGGCACGCGAGGAGGTCGGCGAGGGGGCGCCGGTCGTCGACAAGATCCGGGTCTTCTACAACCATCCCGAGTTCGTCGCGGCCAACGCCGACCGGATCCGCGAGGCCCTGGGGACGCTCCCGGCCGATCTCCGAGACGCGGCGCCGATCGCCTTCACGGCGCACAGCATCCCGTCGTCGATGGCCGCGACCTCCTCCTACGAGCAGCAGCTTCGCGAGACCTGCAGGCTGGTGGCGGCCGAGCTGGGCGTCGACGACGCGCGATGGTCGCTCGTCTACCAGAGCCGCAGCGGCCGGCCGACCGACCCCTGGCTCGAGCCCGACATCCTCGACCATCTCCAGGCCCTCCGCGATTCGGGGGAGGAGGGGGTGGTCGTCCACCCGATCGGGTTCCTGTCGGACCACATGGAGATCCTGTACGACCTCGACGAGGAGGCGCGGATCCTCTGCGAGCGGATCGGCCTGACGATGGCGAGGTCGCGGACGGTCGGCTCCCACGCGGGGTTCGTGCGGATGATCCGCGAGCTGATCGTCGAGCGCCTCCGGGGGGCGACGGGGGACGAGCGGCGGGCGATCGGCCGGCTCGGGGCGTCGCACGACGTCTGCCCCGTCGGCTGCTGCCCCGCGCCCGCGCGGCCGGCGTCGCGGCCGGCGTGACCTCGACCGCGGGACGCGGTCCTCTAGCGTCGCGCCGGGCCGTTCACCTATGATGAGAGGTCCATCCCGGGGGCGGGACCCGTCCCCCGGATGCGTCCGATGTTGGTTTTCGACGGCCCGCGTCGACCCCCGCGTCGCGCGGCGAGGGGCCCGAGCGGGCCGGCCTGGGAGAGCAAGTCGATGTCGTCGCGCCGGATCCTGCTGGTCGAAGACAGTTCCACGATGCGGCGCATGCTCGGCACGCTGCTGAAGGAGGAGGGGTACGACGTCGTCACCGCGAACGACGGCGTCGAGGGGCTGGCGAACGCCAAGCAAGAACCCCGGCCCGACCTGATCCTGACCGACTACGAGATGCCCGAGCTGGACGGGCCGGGCTTCTGCACGGGCGTGAAGGCCGACGCCGACCTGCGGACCATCCCCGTCCTGATGCTCACGACCCTGGGCGAGACCCACAACAAGGTCACGGGCCTGGAATCGGGCGCCGACGACTACATCCAGAAGCCCAAGAGCCCCGACGACATCACCGAGATGTTCGCCCGCATCCGGGCCCACCTGCGCATCGCCGACCTCCGCAAGGAGCTGGCCGAGCGCAACCGCCTGCTGGAGGCGGCCCACAAGAAGCTGACGTTCGAGCTGGACCTCGCTCGCAAGGTCCAGTTCGCGATGATGCCGCGGCCGCCCAAGCCGCGCGGGCTGCTCCAGATCGCCGTCCGCTACACGCCGGCGAACCAGCTCGGCGGCGACGTGTACGACTTCTACCGCCTGGAGAACAACCGGCTGGGCATCCTGGTGGCCGACGTCTCAGGCCACGGCGTGAACTCGGCGATGCTCTCCGGGATGGTCAAGGCCCTCGCGGCCGGCCTGTCGATCGCCGTGCTGGAGCCGGGCGAACTCCTCGCCGGCCTGGACGTCTCTGGCGAGCAGTACTTCCCCGAGGGCTACTTCTGCACCGGGTTCTACCTCATCGCCGACGAGGACACGGGGCTCCTGCGCTACGCGGGGGTCGGCCACCCGCCGGGGATCATCATCGGCCCCAACGGCCCGCGGTTGCTCCAGTCGAACCCCGGCATGCTGGGCATCGGCATGGTCGACGGCACCGCCGGGGACTCCGACCGCCTGGAGCCCGGCGAGTCGCTGATCCTCTACACCGACGGCCTCCCCGACGCCATGGACCCCTCCGACGTCATCTTCGGCGAACAGCGCCTGACGACCCTGCTCCAGACCCATCACGGCAACGACGCGACCCAGATCCTCGACCAGGTCGACTCCGCCGTCCTCGCCCACACCTCCCCCAACCGCCCGGCCGACGACATCAACATCATCGTCATCCAGCACACGGGGAAGAAGTAACGCCCGGCCGGCGGCCGCCGGGGCCGCCAGGGAGTTCCTGATGGCAAGTCGAAGCGTCGCTCCACCGACCGGCGGCGAATCCGGGGCGTCCCGGTCCGAGGGCGGCGGCCCCGACCCCGCCCCGACGCCCCCGGCCCTGGAACTACGCGTCTACCGGGACAAGCTCCCGGAATTGCTCGCGTCCGAGGGGAAATTCGTCCTCATCCAAGGTGAAGTCATCCACGGCATCCTCGCGACGCGCGACGAGGCCCTGGAGGCCGGATACCTCAAACACGGCGACAAGCCCTTCCTCGTCAAGCGGATCCTGGACGCGGAGCCGGTCCGATTCTTCACGAGGGAACTCGGCTGATGGACCGCGTCGTTTCGGCGCGGCTCGCCATGGGAGTCGCGCGGAGCGGCATGGCGATCCCCCCTTCTCCCCTCGTGGGAGAAGGGGGCCGAAGGCCGGACGGGGGGGCGACCGCCGCCGCGTCCCGGCGAAGGCATTCTCATAATTGTGGTGCGGGCGTCCCGCCTGCACGGCCCC
>NZ_JBBCIR010000112.1:0-31354 GCF_037189885.1 Paludisphaera sp. | reverse complement strand
CGCCTGCTGGAGAAGGTCCGCTACGGCTGGCGCCGCCGCCGCACCCTCGTCCGCTTCCTCGCCCTCAAGCTCGACGAGATCTGGGGCCGCCTCCAACCTCCCCCGGACCACGCGCCACGGTGGAGTTAAGTGAGGAGTGTCAGAATGGGGAGAGTATTGCAGATCGCTTTCATTAAAATGGAAGCAACACATCAGCCAATTTGGCACACAACTTTCATAGGAGTTACGCAGTAGTAGACATCGGGACAGATTGCGCCGTCCCACCCCCGGTCGTAGGATCGGCGTATGAGCCGAGCCAAGTGCAGCGACGAGGACTACATCGACTTCCTGATCGCCACGCCGCGGGCGGCCAGCTGCTGCGAGGCGGCGCGGAGCGGGCCGGACGGCCCGGCCCCGGCCGCCCACGACGCCTACACCCGGCTGCTCCACCGCCTGGAGCCCGACCCCGAGGCGCTCTGGGCCGAGGTCGAGCCGCTGCTGCGCAAGGACGACGGCGTCCTGATCCTCGACGACTCCACGCTCGACAAGCTCTACTCCAGGAAGATCGCGCCGGTCCACCGCCACTGGTCGGGCAAGCATCGCAAGGTCGTCTGGGGCATCAACCTCGTCAGCCTGGTCTGGTCCGACGGCGACCGCTGCATGCCGGTCGACTACCGCGTCTACGACGCCCCCGTCGACGGCCTGACCAAGAACGACCACTTCGCGGCCATGATCGCCCGGGCGGCGGCCCGCGGCTTCCGGCCGCGGGCGGTCCTCTTCGACAGCTGGTATTCCAGCCTCGCGAACCTCAAGCGGGTCCGCGACCTGGGCTGGACCTTCCTCACCCAGCTGAAGTCCAACCGCCGCGTCGACCTCGACCGCGCCGGCTACCGGCCGGTCTCGCGGCTGACGATCGGCGACGGCGGGGTCGTCGTCCATCTGGAGGGGTTCGGCCCGCTCCGCGTGTTCAAGGCGGTCTCCCGAGACGGGGACGTTGAATACTGGGCGACCAACGACCTGGCGATGGACGAGCTGGGCCGCCAGGAGCTGGCCGAGCGGTGCTGGGCCGTGGAGGAATACCACCGGGCGCTGAAGCAGTGCTGCAACGTCGAGCGATGTCAGGCGCGATCCGCCCGCGCCCAGCGGAACCATATCGGGATGGCGATCCGGGCGTTCGCCCGGCTGTCGTGGAGCTTCTACGCCACCGGGGTCAGCTGGTACGAGGCCAAGGCCGCCGTCGTCCGCGACGCCGTCCGCGCCTACCGGAGCCGGCCCCTCCACCGGATACCGCCCACTGCGTAAGTCCTATTTCAGCTGACTTCCTCGATAATCGCCTGATCGACATGATCCATGTCGAGTTGAGCGAGACAGTAAGGCAGGCTCAAACAGTGAGTCACAGCCCAGTTCTGGGCCAAGCCATCAGGGGCACAGCGGAGTCCGCTTTACTGCTGATGCCGTTGACTCGACTAGGCAAAGTCGGCTTGATGATGGCTCTCCCGGTCTTTTTCATTCTTGCCGCTCGGCAAGTGTGGGATTATATCCTCGGACGCTTGGAAGACCGGCGTGGCGATACTCAGACTGCCATATCGGCGCATCTGGCCCTGTTGGGAAACCGGGTTGGGGCAGAATTCGAGCGTGAAATTCGAGAGCGACTAAACGATCTTCAAAGTTGGCAAGAGCAGTCGATTCGGCAAGTCGCGAACCGACTCGCTGCCGATCAAATCGGCCTAATGTAATCGGACGCAATCCATGAATAAGAGCTATCCTCTGGCCTTTTCCCTTATTCTAGCCTTGTGCTTCTCAGTGACCTGTAGTGGATGTGGGGGATCATCAGAAGCTCCGAAGGACAATCGAAGTCGCAGCGAACGATTCAAAGATAGTCAGGCAAACACGATAACACCCCATGGTAGGATCGAGCTTGACACAATTCAGGACACGCCAGATGGGCGAATTCAGTATCAGACCGAAGACGGTAGGACCTGGCGCGTCGACGAGAAGATCGACGCCCGTAATGAACATTCTTATGGGACGCCTAAAGAATCACCCCCGCTTCCCGCCAAATAGACAAAAATCACGCAATCCCCACTTGGCACTTCCAGAAAAAAAACTCGATTTGCAGCGATTTTACATATAAATCCACAAACCCTGTCAATCGTCAACACTCCATCCCCCCCAGGGCCTACGCATCTTGAACTCGTGACCGGGGCATGACTTCCGTGTATACCGACGGGTCCACGGAGGACCTGCCATGCCGCATGACGACCCGTCCCTCGCCCGTTACTTCGCCGACCTGCCCGACCCCCGGGTCGACCGCACCAAGAAGCACACCCTCGGCGACATCCTGGTCATCGCCCTGTGTGCGACCATCGCCGGGGCCGACTCGTGGGAGGAGGTCGAGCGGTTCGGGCGGGCCAAGCAGGGTTGGCTGAAGACCTTTCTGACCCTGCCCAACGGCGTCCCCTCGCACGACACGTTCTACCGGGTGTTCACACGGCTCGACCCGAAGCGGTTCGCCGGGTGCGTCACCCGGTGGATGGAAGCGGTGTGCGAGGCCACGGGACTGCGGCACATCGCCATCGACGGCAAGGCGGTGCGGGCCGCCCCCGGGGACACCTTCAGCGGGTGCCTCCACCTGGTCGGTGCGTGGGCCGCCGAGAACCGGCTGATCCTGGGCCAGGAGCCGGTGGCCGATAAGTCGCACGAGATCGCCGCCATCCCCGAACTCCTGAAGGTGCTGGCGTTGAAGGGGGCGTTGGTGACGATCGACGCCGCCGGCTGCCAGAAGGCGATCGCCAAGCAGATCCGGGGCGGGGGCGGGGATTACCTGCTGGCCGTCAAGGGGAACCAGCCGAGCCTGCACGAGGCGGTGCTGGGGGTGTTCGACCGGGCCTGCGAGGCGGACTTCGCCGGGTTCGACCACGACGGCCACGAGGCGGTCGAGGACGGCCACGGGCGTCACGAGGAACGGTATGTCACCGTCATCCACGACCCCGACGGGCTACCGCCCGGGTGGCCGGACGTGGCGGCGGTGGTGCTGGTCGGGCGGGAGCGGGCGGTGCGAGGGACCAACACCAGCACGGCCCATTACTACATCACGAGCCTGCTAGGCACGGCGGAGCAGCTCAGGCGGCTGGTTCGGCGGCATTGGTCGGTGGAGAACCAACTGCATTGGGTGCTCGACGTGGCCTTCGGCGAGGACTCGAACCGGACGGCGTCCGGCCACGCCGGGGCGAACCTGGGGCTGGTCCGGCGTGCCGCCGTCTCGCTGCTGCAACAGGACCCCGGAAAGGGGAGCATCAAAGCCAAGCGGCTCAGTGCAGCCCTCGACGAAGGCTATCTGATGCGAGTCCTACGGGGTTTCCCGGCAATTTAGATGCGTTGGCCCTGCCATCCCCCCTTAGCCGCGGCGTAATCTCATCCAGGGGACGGGGAGGATGCCGCTGACGTCCTTGCCCACGAGCGGAGTGGAAGGATCGACGTCTCGGAGAAGGAGCCATTCGGACGTTAGTTCCCATGTAGCGTCCCAGATGGCCCGAGGCCCGGCTTGCTCCCAGTAGTCGAACGTCCCTTCGAGTTGCCGGCGCCGGTCCTCCGTGGAAAATGAAGAGGCGCCGACGGTCATGTGGCTCCTGTCGGTCCTTGCTCGGCCTACAGCTGCGGCCTCCCCTGAATCAGCGGATATACGCCAGGCCGCCCGCCCCCCGCGAGGGAGCAGGCCGAGCGGCCGGCGGGTTCAACCTGGGATCAAAGCTCGCGCGCGTCGACGCGGGCGTCGAGGATCTTGGCGATCTTCTCCTTGCTCTCCTCCAGGTGCGCCCGCGTCGTGTCGTCGAGCTGGGCGCCCTTGGCCTCAAGCTCCTTGCCGATGCGATCGGCGATCTCCTTGAGGTGGAGGCGGGCCAGCGAACGTGCGTCGGCCGGGACGCCGCCGCCCCCGCCGCCGAGCACCACGACGAACGCGGCGTGGTCGCCGAGGCCGGAGGAGCCGCCGGTGCCGACCACCATCGTCCCCAGCCGCCGCAGGTGCTCGCGCTGGAGGTTGCGACGGATCGTGGAGAGGCCGGGCTTGGCGTCCTTCTCGTCCTTCGTCGGCAGCTTGTCCAGGTCGGCCCAGATGGCGTCGGTCAGGGAGCGGAAGACCTCGTCCATCCGCAGCGGGGACGAGCCCGGGTCGGACTGCAACTCCTGGTTCTGGAGCCGCGCGAGGGTCGTCCCGCTCAGGCAGCGGCTCAGGACGATCCGCTGGATCCCCAGGACGCGCTCATACACCGAGATGTCGGCGCTGGGGCCGGAGAAGACGTTCGGGCTGCCCCAGTGCATCCAGCGCTCGTTGCCGAGGCGCCGCATGACGGACGGCGAGAAGTTGAAGTCCTTGTCGGTCAGGACGTGCTCGGCCAGGAACTTGAGGTTCTCGCGCTGCTTGTCGCCGGGGATCGGCTCGATCGGGTCGCGGCCGTCCTTGTCGGCCTTGTGGTCGCGCGAGACCGACTGGCCGCCGACGTGCTGCGAGGCCAGCGCCGCGGCGTTGCCCCACTGGTTCAGAAGCACGCTGAAGGCGCGCCTCATGCGGGCCCAGGGCTCGCCGTCCTTCACGACGCGCGAGTCCAGGTCCTTGAGCAGCTCGCGGGACAGCTCGATCCGGTCGCGGGCGAACTGGGTGGGGTCGGAGCCCAGGTCCCAGCGGTTGACGTAGGGGTCGTCGTTGAGCACGACGTCCTCGTCGGTGGCGTAGACGAGATCCTTCTCGGCGGCGCGCGAGGCGATCTTCTTCAGCTCGGCCTCCTCGTTGCCCTCGACCTGCGAGTAGCCGTACTCGATGGCCCAGTAGTCGTAAGGGCCGAGGGTGGTGGAGTAGTAGTCGCCCTGCTTCTTGCCCGGAGGGGCGAGATTCACCGGGTTGTAGTCCATCACGCTGCCGCCCAGGCCCTTCTCCCGCGTGAGCGCGGTGTCGTTGAGCTGGTCGGCGGAGAGGATCGTGCTCGCCTTGAAGTTGTGACGCAGGCCCAGCGAGTGGCCCACCTCGTGCATCACCACTTCCTTGATCGCCTGGGAGATGAATTCCTCGGGCAGTTCGTCCTTCGTCTTCTCGTCCTTCTTCTCTTCCTTCTTGTCGCCGTCCTTCTTCTCGTCGTCCTTCTTCTCACCCTCCTTGGGGGGGTCGGCCGGGGCGGCGACCAGGCTGACGGCGGCCAGGGTGAGGTCCTGGGTGAACCCCTGCTGGCGCTGGCAGAAGCCGCGGGCGTTGCGGGCGATGTTCTGGGCCAGCCGCCACTGGAACACGCCCTGGTCGGCCGGAATCAGCTCGGGGACCATCTGGCCGGGGGCGTGGGAGAGCAGGTCGAGGCCGGGGAGGCCCATCGCCTGGGGGACGCCGTAGCCCATCTTGGAGGCGAGGATCGGGCTGACGACCTCGCCGATCGCCAGCGGGGTCGACTCAAGCTCGCCGTCGGCCTTCGTGGTCGTCCCGACGAGGAGCGCGTACTCCTGCTTCCAGTGGCGGATCCAGCTCGAATCGAAGATGACGTCGCCGTCGATGATCTCGCCGGTCATCGGGTTGGCCCGGACGCACGACATGGCCGATCCGCTCTCGCTGGCGACCCAGCGGAACGTGCAGTAGTTGGCGTCCTCGGGGTCGAAGTCGTCGCGGCCCTCCTCCTGCCAACGGACGGCCAGGGCGTTGCGGAAGCCGATCTTCTCGAACGCCTTGTTCCATTCGAGGATGCCCTCCTCAACATAGGGCCGGTACTCCCGCGGGACGGTGTCCTCGACGTACCAGACGATCTGCTTCTTGGGCGCGGAGAGCTTGGCGCGGGGGTCGGCCTTCTCCAGCCGCCAGCGGTAGATGTAGCGGACGAAGTTGCCGTCCTGCCCGGAGACGCCGAAGTCCTTCGCGGCCGAGAGGAAATATCCCACGCGGTCGTCGGCCTGGCGGGGCTTGTAGCCCGCGTCCGGGGTCTTCATCAGGCTGTAGTGGATGACGACCGTGTTGCCGCGGGGATCGGCGATCCCGCCGTCGCCCCCCCGGCCCCGGCCGCCGGCGAAGGTCGTCTCGAGCTGGAGTTCCATGTTGTTCGGGAACCCCTTCACCTTCTGCCACGCGCTCCGATTCCGGTCGATCGGCCCCAGGCCGAGCTGCGCGAAGTCGGTCATGAAGACTTCCGACAGGTCGACCAGCGGGGCGCCGCCGCGCAGCATGTTCACGGTGACGATCGGCAGGGCCATGATGATCGAGTCGGTGTAGTTCTGCTTCACCGCCTTCTCGATCGGCGTGCCGGCCGGGGCCTTGTAGAAGATGTTGCGGCGGATCACCTGGATCCGGTCGCCCACCCGCTTGAAGACCAGCACCAGGTCGTCGTCGCCGACGGGCATGCCGGCGTTCGCCATGCCGCGGGCGATCGTCACCGGGACCAGCAGCGTCTGGTTGAACTGGTCGGGGCGGATCTCGGCGTAGAGGTTGGCCCCGTCCTTGCTCTTGTAGAGCGTGAACAGGCCCTCGACCTTCTCGGCGTCCTTCACGACGTCGTCGAAGGGGCGGAACTTGCTCGCGTCTCCCGGCCTCACGACCCCGGACAGAGCCGCCGGGACGTCCACCTTCGCCGCGCCCGGCGGGAGGTTCTCGACGACCTGGGCATCCTGCGCGACGACCGCCGGGACGGCCCCCAGCGCCAGAGTGGCAAATAGACCGAATCGACCGATGCGACTCATGGAGCCCTCCGCGAAACCGTGGTGTGCGATGCCGAGATGCCGAGGCGGAAGATTGCGGGAGAGAGACGCGCGACGGCGGCCCAGGAAAGAGAGGAGGGGACGCCGACGACCGGGAGAGGCGGGATGAACCAGGACCGTTCATCCTCCCCCGCACGCGCCACCCTTCAATCGTGACGAAGCGATTCGGAGTTTGCAACCTCGGTCGAGGATACGGGCATCAAGCGGCGGCCGCCCGACGCGACTCTCGCGATCGCAACGGTTATCCCGAAGCCGACGCCACGCCGCTGGCCGAGACGGACTGGCCCCGCCGCCCAGGCCGTCCGATATCAAGGAATATGCCGGTCATCGCGACGAGAACGGTTCGGGCGGGAGGGGTTCAAGGCATGCGGACCCGGACGATCGGCCTATACCTCTTGCTGACCACCGCCCTGCTCGCGACCGCCGCGAGGGCCGAGGAAGCCCCGCTCGCCCTCCCCATCCCGCCGCCGAGACGCTTCGCCGTCGCCGCTCTCCCGCCCCCGCCCCCGCGCCCGGTCGAAGCGTCCCCGTTGGCGCGGCTCATCCCGGAGGACTTGGAGCGGATCGCCCTGGAACGCAACCCTACGATCGCCCAGGCCGTGGATCGCTTCGAACAGGCGCGCGGCCGGGCGTTCCAGGCCGGGGCGTATCCGAACCCGCTCATCATCTGGAGCGCCCCCGACCTGGGCGAGCAGGGGACCGCGGGCCAGCAGCAGGCGTTGTTCCAGCAGCCCGTCGTCACGGGCGGCAAGCTTCGGTTGAACCGGGCTCGCCTCGAGGTGGACGTCGAGAGCCACCGCTGGCTGGTGGTCGAGCAACAAATGCTGGTGAGGAACGGCGTCCGCATGCGGTGCCTCCAGGTCCTCGCGCAACAAGATCTGCTGCGCCTGGGGAAGGAGTTGACGGCCCGGGCCGATGAGGTGGTGAGGACGACCCGTGAGAACGTCGAATCGGGCCACGCCTCCGAGGCCGACTTGCTGACGGCCGAGAACGAGGCCGCGGAGGAAGCTCGCTCGCTCGAGGTCCTTGCGGAGCGTTACCTCAACTCGTGGCGGGAACTCGCCGCGTATCTCGGCGATCCCGACATGCGGCCCGTCGAGATCGACGGGGGTTTGGGCGGCGAGATGCGAGAGTTCTCCTGGGAGCCGACTTTGGACCGCCTGTTGCGCGAGAGCCCCGAGCTGCGGGTCGCCGAGCTGATTGTCCGTCGCCAGGAGTTGAGCCTGGAGCGCGAGCGGCGGGAGCCCATCCCCGACCTGGTCGTCCGCCTCGGGACGACTCACGACCCCAACAACGGCCGGACCACCGGCTATGCCCGCCTCTATGCCGATCTCCCGCTCTGGGACCGCAACCGCGGCAACATTTACGCGGCCGAACGCGCGCTTTTGGAACTCCGACGCGACGTGGATCGGGTTCGGCTCAACCTCCAGCAGCGCCTGGCCCGCGACTTCAACCATCATCGGACGGGCCTCGTGAACCTGCGTCGCTTCGGCGACGGGATCTTGCCGAGGGCGCGACGCGCCTTCGAGATCTACCTGGAGGAGTTCGCGGCGGAACAGGCGAACTATTCCCGAGTCCAGTCCTCCCGCTCGGCGTACGCGGAAGCGTCCGTCAAGTACATCGAGGAGTTGCTGGAGCTTCGGCGCGCGGAGGTGGCGATCGACGGCCTGCAACTCGTCGAGGAGGCCGTCGAGGTCGGGACGCTCCGGCCCCCCGGGTCCGGTCGCCTGCAACCCCCGGGGGAAGGGTCCGTCGTCAACACCCCGCCCGGCGGGGGCGTTCCGGTGGGTCGACCTTATCGGGGCAACAGCGGCTGACGCGCCCACGCCCCTACCCTGAAGGTCGCTCGTCCCGTGGTGGTCGACTTGTGCATCCGCCGCGACAACGCGATTGAAAAAACATCATACAGGCCACTTCGATCCACTTGAAGCGCCTCGAATGATGTGCACAATACACCCTCGCGGGAGTCCGACGGCGGACACGTCGCGTGAACGCGACGAACCGCGCGATTCGCGTGCCCGGGCAACGTGGCCCTGGACGGCCCGGATCGACTCCCGCACAGGAGGATCGAACGATGAGGCGCGTTGTCCTCTCCCTTGTCTGCATGGCGGGCGTGCTCGCGCCGGGTTCGCGGGCGAAAGCGGACCCTTCCCCGGCTTATCCCTGGCCGAAGTACTCGGTGCTGCCGATCCTGTTCAGCCCGACCGACTGGGACGTCAACGGCGCGGAAGTCCAGGAGGAAGCCGCGGCGATCCGCTCGGCCATGGCCGCCATCCAGGGCTTCTACGGCGACGCCCTCGGCGGTCGGACGTTCCGGCTGAATGACCTGCAAGTCGTCCAGGGGAATCAGGCCAAGGAGGGTTACGGCATCGAGTGGAACGGCGGCAACATCTACACGGACGGCGTCGATATCGTCGGCAACGTCGAGGCGGCGGTCGTCGAGGAACTCCACGCGCGAGGCTACCCCACGCCCCCCGGCCAGAACGAGGACGGCTACACCGTGCTGATCTTCGTGAAGGGGGCGGGGGGCTGGGCCGGCGGTCGAGTCTTCGGCGGCGCCGACGGTGGCTGGGGCATCCTCGGTGATTGGGCCATCGACAGCCTTCAGGGGGATGTCCAGGAGGGCGAATACTGGTGGTCCGGCCGACGGCTCCAGATCGGGGCGGCGGCTCACGAGCTTGGCCACGCCTTCGGGCTGCCGCACCCGGACGCCTACGGCGGGACCTGGGGGACGACGGTGATGGGCGAGTGGTGGAATTATCCCGACCTCGGCCTCAATGACTGGGAGGTCGACCACCTCCTCGCCAACAAGTCGGCGTTCTTCGCGGTCCCGGAGCCGACGAGTTTCCTCATGCTCGGCGCGGGCGCGCTCGCCGTGATCGTCCCGGCCTGGTCGCGGTCCCGGCGACGCCCGGGCTGAGCCGACGAACTGCCGCGCGACCCGTCGCGGGCGACGAATCCCACGGCCTCGGCCACGCGGGTCGGGGGCTAGATCGCCTGGACCGGGTCGTCCAGTTCCAACGTCCCCTCGTCCAGGAGGCGGCGGGCCATCGCCTCCAGCTTGCGGCGGCCCTCGGCGAGGTTGGCGGGGAGGTCGGAGACGGGGGTTTGCTCCAGCACGCGCAGGCCGGCGACGGGGCGATCCAGGCGTCGGATCAGCACTTCGGCCAGCTTCAGGCGGATCTTGGGGGAGGGGAGGCGGGACTCGTCCAGGTACGCCCGCATCACCCCGGCGGCGTCCTCCCACTGGCCGACGGCGGCGAGCGCCTTGATGAGATCGACTCGCTCCGGGTCGGGGGGCCGCCAGGCGGGACGCTTGCGCCGAAACGCGCGATAGAAGCCCATCGCGGCCTCGGTCTCGTCGGCGTCGAGGTGCTCGCGGAGCGTCCGCGCGGCGAGGAGGTCGGGATCCTCGCCGGCCGCGCGCGCCTTCCGGGCCTTCTTCGCCTTCTTGTGGACCCGCTCGACCAGCGAGCGTTGGGTCCGCTTCTTCTCGGTCCGGTGCATCGTCCCCGTCCGGCCGTGCCGCATGCGCGAGATCAGGTCCCAGCCCTCGCAATCGACGAGGTCCAGCTTCAGCAGCAGTAGGCCCAGGATCACGCCCCCCAGCCCCCCGGTCGCGTGGGCCAGCGAGGACGACGCCGACAGCGACAGCAGGCTCGCGACCATCACCTCCCACGCGATGTAGAAGGCCGAGAACCAGAGGATGGGGATCTCGGGCTGGAAGACCAGGATCCGCATGAAGCCGGATAGGATCACCAGGCAATAAAGGTCGTTGCGCGGCGCCCAGATCATGCAGAGGGCCATCAGGCCGTAGATCGAGCCCGACGCCCCCAGCATGTACCTCGCGTGGCCGGGGTCGGCGAACGCCTGGATGAGAGCGCTCTGGAACGTCCCCATCGCCACGAACAGGGCGACGAAGCCGATCGCGCCGACCTTCCCCTCGACGACGATGCCGAACGCCCAGAGGAACAGCAGGTTCCCCAGCAGGTGGAAGATGTCGCCGTGGAGGAAGATGTTCGTGACCCACTGCAACGGGTGGATCCCGTCCCCCAGCGCCAGCATGTATTGCGTATGCTCGTGCTTCGGGTCGACCGCGAACGCCACGACGCACGCGATCATCACGCCGATCGTGGCGATCGGGCGGTGGTAGATCGGGGCGTCGGTCCCCCAGGGGATGATCACCTCGGGCCTCCGATCTCACCGCGCCCGCAGGCTTCGAACAACGTCCTTCCCCCCTCGCGGGGGAAGGTGGCCCGAAGGGCCGGATGAGGGGGAAGACAGGCGAGACGGCCGGCGGGATCCCGAGCGGGTAGGACGACCTTTCGGATCCCAACGGTGTCCATGCTCGTCGTCCCCCTCACCTGACTCCTTCGGAGTCTGTCCTCCCCCGCGAGGGGGGAAGACATTGGGAGCCCAATCGGCGTCGCGTCTACTCGAAACATCACGCCCCTGCCGAGGGCTCGCGATCACTCGATCCAGGTCATCTTCTCGATGATCGTGACTTTACCCGACTTCAGGTGGACGCATCGCTTCTCATATCCGCAGCTGTCGTCGTCGCGATCGCTGTAGGTCCACAAGGCCAAGCCATCCTTGTATTCGATCCGGGCCAGGGGAGGGCCCATGATCGTCTCGACCTCGGCGGCCGTCATCCCTTCCTTCAAGGAGGCGAACTTCGCCTCGGTGAATCCCGGCGCGTAGTGAGTGCAGCCGCAACGGAGGAACAGGAACCAAATGAAGAAGAGCGCCGGCACGTTCGGGATCAGGGCGACGATCACCGCCCACGCGGGGGGCATCACGGATGGCTTCGCGGGCTTCGGCGGCTCGATCGACACGCTCCCCTCCGTTCATCCCGGCGGCCCGCGTCTCACCAGAACTTCCAGGCCCCGGTCGCGACGACGTAGATGCCCAGCGCCAGGTTCGCGACGACGTGGCTGACCACGCATGCCGACACGGATCTGGTGTACCACAGCAGCCACGCCCAGAGCAGTCCCGTCTGCAGCGCCGGGAGCCATTCCGGGTGCGCCAGCGCGAATAGCGCGGAGACCACCCCGGCCGACATCCACGTCACCTGGCCGATCGGGACCTTCCAGAACTCCTGGTCGATGACGAACCGAATCAGGAACGAACGCCAGAACAGCTCCTCGAAGACCGGGACCAGCAGCACCAGGCCGATCATCCGCACGCCGATGAACGCCCACTTGCCCCCCGTCCCCAGCTCGTTCGGGTCGAACGCCTGGCGTGCCCCCCCCATGAACGGCAGGTCGGGATACAGGCCGTCGAGGCCGACCCACATGGCGACGACCACCAGCCCCGTCGCCACCGCCAGCACCAGGTCCAGGACGCCCGGCATGGGCCGGAGGTCTCGCCAGGTCGATCGGTAATGCCACATGATCGCCGCGACGATCGCAGCCTTGACCGCGTAGGCCGCGGGATACCAGCCGGTCGAGGGGAGATACCCCTCCAGGCTGGAGAGCGCGACGTAGGCGAACATGGGCGCGACGTAGGGCATGAAGTCGCGGGTCTCGGTCTCGGGGACGTCGGCGGTCATCGGGGCGGGGGCGTCGGGGGAGGACATCGACGGTCTCCGGTTTCGGGTCGGGAGCCCAGCCGCGCCAGCAGCGCGGGGGCGTCGAGGCGGGGGACGATGAGGTCGGCCGGGGCCAGGCCCGCGGCCGCGCTGTGCTCGTGCGGCACGGCCACGACGAACGCCCCGGCGGCCTTCGCGGCGGCGACGCCCGCCGGGCTGTCCTCCAACACCATAAGGCGCCCGGCGGCCACCCCCAAACCTTCCGCCGCCTTCCGGTAGATTTCCGGGTCCGGCTTGCCGCGCTCGACGTCCTCCGAGCCCAGCACGAAGGCGAACCGATCCAGGAACCCGTGGCCTCCCAGCAGCCGCTCCGCGTGGGCCCGCCGCGACGAAGTGGCGACGGCCTTCGGCAGCGACCGCCGCTCCAGCTCGTCCAGCAGGGTCGCCAGCCCGGGGGTGGGGGCAGCGTCGGTGTCGAGCACGGCGAGGTAGCGGTCGCGGACGTGCCCCAGCAGCTCCTCCGGGTCGGCTTCGATCCCGCTCATGGACTGGAGGACGTGCCCGGCCTCGACGGCCCGCCGGCCGATCATCGCGGCCATCATCTCGGCCGTGAACCGGCCGCCTCGGGCCTCCAGCGTCTCGCGGGCGACGCGGAAGAACAGCGCCTCGGTGTCGAACATCAGGCCGTCCAGGTCGAACGCCACGGCCTCGATCGTCGGTTGCATCGTCGCGGAGATCCCTCGGGTCGTGACGGCGGCCCGACCATCCCGGGCGGGCCGTCCCGAGAGCTTACCCGTTTCCCAACGTCGCGGCCATGTCGCCCGGCATCACCCGGACGCGGCCGGGTTTACGGCCGGCCTACAATGCCGACGAGGCCCCGCCCGGGCGAGTCCGGGCGCGGGGCGATTCACCCTTGCGAGGATCAAGATGATGCGGAAGAGGCAGATCGGCCGGTCGGAACTGTTGGTCGCCCCGCTGTGCCTGGGGGGGAACGTGTTCGGGTGGTCGATCGACGAGGCGACGTCGTTCCGCGTCCTCGACGCCTTCGTCGCCGCCGGGCTCGACTTCATCGACACCGCCGACGTCTACTCGCGCTGGGCCCCGGGGAACCAGGGGGGCGAGTCCGAGACGATCCTCGGCAAGTGGTTCAAGGCGTCGGGCAAGCGCGACTCGGTCGTCCTGGCGACGAAGGTCGGCATGGACATGGGCGACGGCAAGGTCGGCCTGAGCAAGGCCTACATCCTCCGCGCCGTGGAGGACTCGCTCCGTCGGCTCCAGACCGACCGCATCGACCTGTACCAATCCCACAAGGACGAGGACCCCGCCACCCCGCAGGAGGAGACGCTGGCCGCCTACGACCAGCTCGTCAAGCAGGGGAAGGTCCGCGTCGTGGGCGCGTCCAACTTCTCCGCCGCCCGGCTCTCCGAGGCCCTCAAGATCAGCGAGGCCGACGGACTGGTCCGCTACGAATGCCTCCAGCCCCACTACAACCTGGTGGAGCGCGGCGCGTTCGAGGCGGAGCTGGAGCCCCTCTGCCTCCGGGAGAAGATCGGCGTCATCCCGTACTACTCGCTCGCCAGCGGCTTCCTGACCGGCAAGTACCGCTCCGAGGCCGACCTTTCCAAGAGCGCCACGCGCGGGGGGAGCGTCCGGAAGTACCTGAACGAGAAGGGCCTGGGAGTCGTCAAGGCGCTGGACGAGATCGCCGCCGGGCTCGGCGTGAAGCCGGCGAGCGTGGCCCTCGCCTGGCTCATCGCCCGCCCCTCCGTCACCGCCCCCATCGCCAGCGCCACGAGCGTCGAGCAGCTCGACGACCTCGTGAAGGCCGTCACGCTCGACCTCGACGCCGAGGCCGTCAAGCGGCTGGACGCGGCCAGCGCCTGACGCCGCGCGGCCGGCCATCGCCCCCCGTCGCGGCGCGGCGGACCCTTCCGCGCCGCGCCGGGGGGAACGTCCTTTAATATCAACCTAAACGCACCGAACCACGTCTAGTTTGGCCAGGGGCGAGCCCGATCCCAGCGGGATCGGGGCGTGGCCTTGGGATCGCGCCCGATGGCCGGGCGAAGTCGCCGATGCGGGGCCCGCCGCTGGACGCGGGGCCGCTGGGCCTGAGAACGGGGGCCGTCACGCCCGCCGCGGCACCGCCGGAAAAATCAGGCCGTGGGTTGACTCGCCCGAGGTTTGATCGTATTTTGACGATCGTTCGCGACATGACGCCGATACGAGGTCAAGTTTACGTCCTGTCGCAGTCCGTTTCGTCATCATATTATCCCTTTCATGCAAATCGGCCGCCACCGGTCCCGGTGACGCGGCACTCCCATCGAAGCGCAAGGTCCGATTTCCCGGCGGCAAGGATGCGCGCGTCGGGTACGGCCTTCTCCTTGGATGGTCCCCCTCGGCCTCGCCGGGACGGTCCATCCACGTTCGGCCACACGGCCCGGATCCCGATCCCGCATGGACGCAGGCATCGGACCGGGCCGCCGTGGGCCAACGATCTCGCCAATCTTGGCGTTAAATTACCCAGATTACCTCGGTGTGGCGTCGGTCTCGACCGTGCCCCGCCGGGGTAGCGTGCTTCCCCGGCCAGGCTCAGGGGATGACGCGGTCGTTGTAGGTGGCGTCGGCCTGGTCGCGCAGCATCACCTCGTCGGGCACCGCGTCGCGCGAGAAGAACGGGTTGCGCCCCGGCGTGCTGGGGAGTTCATCCGGGATCGGCTCGGGGGGGAGTTCGCCCAGCCGCACGGCGACCCGGTCGAGCAGCGCGCGGGACAGGGCCTGGTCGCCGAACCAGCCGACGCGAGCCGTGGTCGTGGAGGAGCCTGCCAGGCTCCGGACGGTCACGGAGCAGGAGCGGTCGTCCGGGGTGACGGACTCGTAGCGGAGCACGGCCCCGTCGCGCATCGAGCGGACGTCGCGCATCTCGAGGTCGGCGAGCGCCTCGGCGACGGCTACGGAGACGACGGCGGCCGGCGCGGGGAAAGTGCGCGACCCCTGGCCGGCGGAGAATTCGAACTCCCGGCTGATCGGGGCCGTCGCCGGCTTGGGGAGCGCGCAGCCCGGCGCGAGAGCCAGCAGGGCCGCCAGGGTCGCACGTCGCTTCGCTCGCCTTCGCATTTCGCCGCAGCCTCCGCCCCCGCGATCGACGAGGCCCGAACCCTCGGGCGGCCGATCGCCCGGCACGCTATCGCCCCCCGCGCGACCGGTCAAGGCCGGCAACGACGGCCGACGGCCCGGGCTGGTAGAATAGCCGAGGACGACCGCCGCCCCCGAAGAGCCGCGCCATGAAGACCATCGCCGCCGTCCACGGGAACGGCGTATTCCGCCCGATCGAGCCCGTGGACCTGCTCGAGGGATGCGAGGTGAAGGTCGATCCGAAGGTCGAGGGGCTCAGGCAACTCCGGCCCACCGAACCCGAGTTCGCCCATCTCGACCCGGGATTGGCGAGGAGCCACGCGATCCTCTCGCATCGTTAGAACGGGGGCTCCCCGGATGGCGCCGCGCCACAACGAGCACCAGCGGTGAGCGCGGTCTTCCAGTGATACTGGCGGATTGATTGCCCGCTGGGAGCGGGGAGACCAGTGGCGCGCGGCGGCCTCGGGCGTCTTCCGGACGCTCTTGCTCGCGGGCGCCGCGGAAAGTCGGCGGGCCTGGGAAGTCAGGTTGTCAGGGGCTCGCGATCGCGGATAGGATGGGGTATGGTCCATCCGTCCCGCGCGTGTCGGGACGTGTCCGTTTCTCGACTTTCGTCGCGCCTCGCGAGTCGCCCGGAGCGCCCCAATCGGGCGGCGGCGCGTCGCGGGCCGGCGAGTCCGCCCCGGTCGTCGGATCGGCCTGGCCGCGGAAGACATCACGAACCCAGGATTTCATGGTAGATCGCAACCTCCTCCGCGAATTCGACGTCAACGAAGACGAGTTGGCCGCCGTGATCACGGCCGGCGAGGATCCGAAGAGCCTCGAGGAGTTCCTCGGCGAGGGGCAGAACTTCGAGATCGGCGGGATCGTCCCCGGCAAGGTCATCGAGATCGTCGGCGACCAGGTGGTCGTCGACGTCGGATACAAGTCCGAGGGCCTCGTCTCCCTGAACGAGTGGGAGAACGAGCCCCCGCCCGAGCCCGGCGACGAGGTCGAGGTCCTGCTCGAGGGGATGGAGGACGAGACCGGCGAGATCGTCCTCTCCCGCAAGAAGGCGCACCGCAAGCGCGCCTGGGAGCAGGTCATCTCCAAGCACCACGAGAACGACGTGGTGCGCGGCAAGGTCACCCGCAAGATCAAGGGGGGTCTGCTGGTCGACATCGGCGTGAACGTCTTCCTGCCCGCCAGCCAGGTCGACATCCGCCGCCCGTCCGACATCGCCGACTTCATCGATCAAGAGATCGACTGCATGATCTTGAAGATCGACGAGGCCCGCCACAACATCGTCGTCAGCCGCCGCAAGCTCATCGAGATCACTCGCGAGCAGCAGAAGAAGGCGCTGATGGAGGAGATCGCGGTCGGCCAGCTCCGCAAGGGGACGGTCAAGAACATCGCCGACTTCGGCGCGTTCGTCGACCTCGGCGGCATCGACGGCCTGCTGCACATCACCGACATGAGCTGGGGGCGCATCAACCACCCCAGCGACATGCTCAAGATCGACGACCAGATCGAGGTCAAGGTCCTCCAGGTCGACCGCGAGCGCGAGAAGATCGCCCTGGGCCTCAAGCAGAAGAGCGCCAGCCCCTGGGAGAACGTCGCCGACAAGTACCCGGTGGGCACCCGCGTCGCCGGCGAGGTCGTCAACGTCATGTCCTACGGCGCCTTCGTCAAGCTCGAGGAGGGCATCGAGGGCCTGGTCCACATCTCCGAGATGTCCTGGACCAAGCGCATCAACCACCCGAGCGAGCTGGTCAACACCGGCGACAAGATCGACGTGGTCGTCCTCGGCATCAACAAGGACAAGCAGGAAATCTCCCTCGGCATGAAGCAGACCCAGGTCAACCCCTGGGACCAGGTCGCCGGGAAGTACCCGCCGGGCACGATG
Organism: Paludisphaera sp.; assembly: GCF_037189885.1. Classification (NCBI taxonomy): domain Bacteria; kingdom Pseudomonadati; phylum Planctomycetota; class Planctomycetia; order Isosphaerales; family Isosphaeraceae; genus Paludisphaera; species Paludisphaera sp. The sequence goes on along the minus strand of NZ_JBBCIR010000112.1, from coordinate 14,105 downwards.
GTCGACGGCACCGTCCGCAACCTGACCAACTACGGCGCGTTCATCGAGATCGAGGAGGGCATCGACGGCCTCCTGCACATCTCCGACATGAGCTGGACCCGCAAGATCGGCCACCCCAACGAGGTGCTCGAGAAGGGCCAGCGCATCAGCTGCCAGGTGCTCAACGTCGACCAGGACCGCAAGCGGATCGCCCTGGGGCTCAAGCAGCTCAAGGAAGACCCGTGGGAGACCGACATCCCCGGCCGCTACGAGCCCAACGACGTCGTCAAGGGGAAGGTCACCAAGCTCACCAACTTCGGCGTCTTCGTCGAGCTGGAGCCCGGGCTTGAGGGCCTCCTCCACATCTCCGAGCTGGCCGACCACAAGGTCGAGAGCCCGGAAGACGTCGTCAAGGTCGGCGACGAGATCGAGGTGAAGATCCTCCGCGTCGACCGCGGCGAGCGCAAGATCGGCCTCTCCCGCAAGAAGGCCCACTGGTCGCCCGACGACGAGCCCGAGACGACCGAGGAAGGGGCCGAGGCCGGCGCCTCCTCCACGTCGACGGCCCCCAAGGAGTCCAAGGAGCAGAAGGAACTCAAGGGCGGCCTCGGCGGCGGCGGCCCCCTCTTCAGCATGGGCGGCGCCCCCGCCTCCGACGAAGAGTGATCCGACGCCCTCGCTCCGCGAAGGTAGGTTGACCGACGCCGCCCCGGGACTCCCCCGGGGCGGCGTTTCTCATTTCGAAGGCGCCGTGCTTCCCCGGGCCTCCGCCCAGCGGTATCGTGCGCCCCGAGTCGTCGCCACGGGCGGCGGGCCAGGAGACCGCGGGGGACTACCATGAGCATGATCGGCAATCTTTATCGGTGTTCCGAGGATGACCTCGCCCGCCTCGATGGAGACGACCCCTACGCGCTCTGGGAGCTGCTGGATCGCGACAATCCACCGCCCCTCTCGCTGGAGAAGGACTGGCACGCCATCCACGCGCTGCTGGTCGGGGCGGCGGGGGACGATTCGGGCGCGGCGGGCTTCCTTTTGACCGGAGGCCGGGAGTGGCACGTATCCGGGGGCTACGGGCCGCCCAGGATTTACGACCCAGCGGAGACGCGCCGGATCGATGAGTTCTTGCGCGACATGCGGGACGACCGATTCTGGTCGACCTTCGACGCCTCGCGATTCGCCGCCGAGGATATCTACCCCAGAATCTGGGATGAGCCGGAGGGCGAGCTGCGGGCGGCCCTGGTCGCGACCTTCCGCGAGATGCGGGAATTCATCGCGGAGACGGCGGCTTCGGGCGACTTGCTCATATTCGAGATCGCCTGAGGGCCAAGGGAGGTGATCGGGCGGAGACGGCTCGTCCGGCTCAGGAACTCCCGGGCAGGATGCGCGCGATCATCGCGGCCGGCGACTCGATCAGCTCGACGCCCTCCGGCGTATCCCCGGCACCCGGCTCGCGGACGACCAGGAACAGCCGGGCGGCCTGCATCGAGGCCCCCGCGCGGCGAAGCTTCGAAGCGGCCTCGCCGACGGTCTCGCCGGGACGCTGGACTCGCACGGCGACGGGGCGGCCGTCCTCGCCGGACTTGAGCAGGGCGTCGACGCCCGCGTTGCGATGGACCGGCACGACGTCCAGCCCGGCGAGCAGGCCCAGGCATTCCGCGTCGGCCGTGCGGTAGGACTCGCGCCCGCGCTCCATCAGCCGCGAGGCCGAACGGACCGGGCGTTCGAGCCGCGATCGCGCGAGCGCGACGGCCGCCTCGGATGCGTCGATCCCGATGGCTCGCCTCCCCAGCGACACCGCCGCGACCAACGCCGTGCCGCTGCCGCAGAACGGGTCGAGCACCACGTCCCCCGGCCGGCTCGCGAGCGCCACGATGCGTTCCAGTAACGCGAGCGGCTTCTGCGTCGGATACCCCGTCCGCTCGCGCGCCTTGGGGTTCAGATAGGGGATGTCCCACACGTCGCCCAGCGGCACCCCGCGCTTGGCCCCTGACGGGATCGGCCGCCCCTCGTCGTCGCGGGCATAGATCGACTTCGACGCCCCGTCCCGTCGCCGGCGCTGGACGAGCTGGTCCACGTTGGTCGCCGGGGAGTACGGCTCCCAGACGGGGTTGAACACGAATTCATCCGACTTCGTGTAGTAGTGGATCGTCTGATGCGCCGGCAGCAGCCCCCGCGTGCCGCTCGACCAGCGCCGGTAGTGCCAGATGATCTCGGAGCGGAACCGCGACGGCCCGAACACCTCGTCGAGCAGCCCCCGCGCGACATGGCCGGCGTCGCGCCCGCAGTGGAAGAAGAGGCTCCCGGAATCGGCGAGCGCCCGGCGGGCCGCCACCAGCCGCTCTCGCAGGAACGCCTCGTAGGCCCGAGGGGTCTCCCAGACGTCGGCGAATTCATAGACCGCCGAACGGTCACGCGGGCTCAGCCGGTGGACCCGGCCGGTCGCGAAGGGGGGGTCGAGATACGCCAGGTGGACGGAGCCGGGCGGCATCGCCTCCAGGTGGGGCAGGCAGTCGCCGTGACGCACCTCCCAGCCGGGACCATCCCCCACGCCGCCATCCCCTCCGCCCAAGGCCGAACGACCCGCGCCACCCGCAAAGCCTCGACCGTCGCCCGAACCGCGACGACCGAAAAACCACCCCAAACCCCCATGTCCCGTCTATCCACCTGCGGCCCAGCTTTCCGGGTCTTCCCCAGCTTATCATGCGAATGGGGGACGTCCGATATTTCGTTCTGTCAAGCGGCGGCGGGGGAGAGCAGGGCCAGGGGACGGCGGGCATCGCGGCGGCGAGCCCGCCTCTCATCGGCCGGCCCCCCGCGTCAGGCCGCGCGGGTCCGGGGAGGGCGGCGGCCTTCGGTCGCCCCCCCGGTGTTTCGGCTTCGGTCCTCGTCTACCGACTCGGGGACGTGATCGGACCATGTTACGACCGACACAACGAGGATCTTCATGGCCCGGATTCGAAGACATCGCCGAGACACGGTGCAGAGCCCCCTGGAGACCTATCTCCGGGAGATCAACGAGGTGGCGCTGCTCACCGCCGACGAGGAGAAGGAGCTCGCCCGGCGGATCGCCGACGGCGACGACCAGGCGCGCGACCGGATGATCCGCGCCAATCTCCGGTTGGTCGTGAACATCGCCCGCGGCTATGTCGGCAAGGGGCTGGCCCTGCAGGACCTGATCGAGGAAGGGAACCTGGGGCTGCTGCGCGCCGTCGAGGGCTTCGACCCGGCGGTCGGGACGCGGTTCAGCACCTACGCCAGCTACTGGATCAAGCAGTCGATCAAGCGCGCGCTGGTGAACACGGCCAAGCCGATCCGCATCCCGGCGTACATGGTCGAGCTGCTGTTCAAGTGGCGTCGGACGGCGACCGAGATGCAAGAGACCCTCGGGCGGCCCGCCACAGTCGACGAGATCGCCAAGACGCTGAAGATCCCCAAGAAGAAGCTCGCGATCGTCAAGAAGGCGATCAAGGTCTACAACCTCGTCCCCCAGACCGATCAGCCCGAGAACGGCTGGAGCCTGGGCGAGATGCTGATGGACGAGCGCACCCGCGCCCCGGACATCGAGATGGTTGAGGCCGACGACCTCCGCATGGTGATGAGCCGCCTGGACTCGATGGACAAGCGCGAGGCGACCGTCCTCCGCATGCGGTTCGGCCTCAACGACGCCCCGCCCAAGACGCTGAAGGAGATCGGCGAGTCTCTGGGCCTGACCCGGGAACGCGTCCGGCAGATCGAGAACGAGGCCCTCGGGAAGCTGTCGGCGTCGCTCCAGGCCGACTGACCGACGCCGCGAACGCCTGGCGTCGCCGCGACTTCCGCCGTCGCAGGGCGCGCGTCGCCAGGCAGCCGCCGCCGCAAGCGGCGACGAACAGGAGCAGGCTGGGCTCGGGGACGGGGACCGGGGCCGCCTCGCCCCGGGCCGCGCGAAGGCTGGTGAGGGGACGCCCGCCCGAGAAGTCGGCGGTGAAGTCCCCCTCGAACGTGGAGCCCCCCTGGGGCGTCACCCGGAAGTAGACCCGGGGGCCGAACGCCGCCGCCAGCTTCCCGCCGGTCACCTCCATGCTGAGGTCGAACACCCCCGTCCGGCCTCGCGATTCCGGCGCCCTGGACTCGGCCCCGAACGCCGTCGGACGGCCGGTGAGCAGCACGCCCTCGTAAACCTTGCCGTCGATCGTCACCGACCCGCGCAGCTCGAAGGCGTTTTCGGGCTGGTCGACGAGTTGGCCGTCGTGGTCGAGGGTCAGCTCCAGCGTCTCCTTGAGCGTCCCCTCCACGTCCGGCATCACGTCGAACATGCGCACGCCCCCCGGCCCCAGGGCCAGCACGTGGGGCGCGGTGCTGACCCGGAACACGCCGGTCCGCGTGCGCGGGTCGTACGAATACGTCTGCTCGCCGGCCATCTCGCCGGCGATGTTCGGGTAGGCCCGGACCCCGTGCGGGCGGATCAGGTCGGCGCGGGGCGCCGACGCGAAGCCCGAGAGGGCGAGCAGGAACGCGGGGAGGACCCATCGACTGATCTTGGTGCGCATCCGGTGCATGGCGTCGTTCCTTCGAGCGCCCGCGTCCCGCGGGCGCGACCTGACCTCCTGGTGATCGGCATCATGCTGATCCCCATGGCCCCCCCGGCGCGCCGATGCGCGAGTCCGGGCGGTCCATGAAGCGGACGGCGGGCCCTTGTCAATCCGTTGGGGTCAGGTCGAAGGTGCGCGTCAGGGCCCGTCGGTCGAGTCCCGGGCGTCGCCACGGTCCTCGACGCCGGGATTAGACCCCGATCCGGAGCAACCGTCAAGGCCGGAAACAACAGGGAGCCCCGTCGTCAATCGACCCACTCCCCGAGTTCGCGCAGGCGAGCCTCCAACAGCTCGGCCCGCGCCCGCTCGGCCTCGGCTCGCGCCCGCTCGGCCTCGGCCCGCTCCCGCTCGGCCTCGGCCCGGAGTTCGGCCTGGAGTCGACGGCGTTTCTCGTCCCGGGCGAGTTCCCTCGCGACCTTGCGGTCGTAATAGACCTCCTGCGCGTGCTGGAACGGCTCACCGTCCGGGCCCAGGATGACCAACCCTTCCTTGACGCCGGTGCTGGTGAACGTGATCCCCAATCGTGGGCTCGTCAAGCCCTCGACATCCTCGATCCGTCGAAGCTCCCCCCCGTCGCGGAGCCACCCGCGGAGCCAGGCGTCGACCGGGTTGTAGTAATAATACTCCTCCACGCCGAGGGCGTCGTACTGACGCTGCTTGCGGAGCATCTCGCCAGGTCGGTTCCCCTTCGAATGGATTTCGAAGACGACGTGCGGCGGGGTCCCCTCGAACCACTGCTTGTACGAGCCTCTATCTCCTCGCGGGCGGTCAAACGCCACCAGGACGTCGGGCGCAAGGCGCTTCCTCGGGTCGTCGCGGTCGAAATACCAGAGGATGTTGCAGGCGACGAGCACGTCACGGTCGCGGAACAGGAGGTCCAGCCCCTCCTGGATCGTGACCATCCAGCGGTACTGGCTGATGCTGTCGGCCATCGGCTTGCCGTCGCTGGTCGGAAATCGTGGGTCGTAGGGGTCGAGGTTGCGCCACCATGACGGGGCGACGACCTCCTCCACGGGCCGGTCGGCGGTGCTCATGGACGGACCTCCCGGGCGTCGCGTCGGATTCAGGCGTACAGACCTGGTATACCACGACGCCCGTTCCGCCGACAACCCGGCCCCTTGCCGTCGCGGAGGGGCCGGGCCTAGACTCGGGGGTAGGGTCGCGACGACGCGGCCCGCCCCCAACCCCGCCAGGCGCCTTCGCGGACGATCCCGCGCGGCGAGTTCCATGAACCCGCGAGAGACCCCCTACGAATTGCCCGAGGTGGAGGGCCCCTCGACCGAGTTCGTCCTCCGCCTCTTCGTCATCCCGGCGCTGATCGTGGCGGGGATCGTGGGGCTCTGGCTCGCGATGTCGACGTGGGGGGGCGCGCCGGCCGACGTCATGGCGTCGGCGCGGAAGCTCGGCGACGGCCGCGAGGGCTGGCGCGCGGCGTTCGAGCTGGCCAACCGGCTGCGGTCCGATCCGGCGACCGCCTCCGACCCCCGCCTCCTCGGGGAGCTGACCCGACGGCTCGACGCCGAGCTGACCCGGGGCGGCGACCCGCGGATGGCCGAGTATCTGGCCCTGGCCGTCGGCTCCTTCCAGACCGACGCGGCGACCGTCGACGACGGCGAGGCCGTCGACCCCCTGGCGGCTCTCGCCCGAGGGCTCGACGCCCGCCACGACCCGGTCGTCCGCGTCGCCTCCGCCGCCAGCCTCGCCCGGCACGCCGCCCGCGCCGAGGGGGCCCCGCCGACGCCGGGCGTCCTGGAGGCCCTGGCCGCCGCCGCCCGCGCGGGCGACCTCCCCGAGCTTCGCCGCGTGGCCGTCTTCTCCGTCGGATTCCACGGGGGGGAGCCCGCCGCCGAGATCCTTCGCGAGCGGCTCGGCGACGATCCCGACCGCTGCGTCCGCGACAACGCCGCGCTCGCCCTGGCTCGCCGCGGCGACCCCGCCGCCGCCGCCGCCATCGCGAGCATGCTCGCCCCCGACGACGGGTCCGGCCTGGCCCGGACCGTCCGCCTCCAGGCGCTCGCGGCGCTGGCGAGGCCCGCCGCCTCCGCGCTCCTCCGCGACTCCCGCCCCCGGGTCGAGGCCCTCGCCGCCTCGACCGACGCCCCGACCCGCGACGCCGCGCTGCGCCTCTTGCAAATATTGCAAGCGAACGCCGAATTGTAATATTTACAATCCGCAGCGCAACTTCACATTCCCCGTCGGCAAGTCGAACGCAACGCGCGGATTTTACGTATGGTAATGAAGGGGAGGCCACGTCCCGCCCGATCGTCGGGCGCGCGGCTTGCATCCCCTGAAACTCGACCGGGCTCGTCCCGAGCGTCGCAATCGGCGTAACCGGCAGGCGAGGACGCGATCGGGCGGGAATCCCCGCGGATTTGCTCAAGTCGGGGGAGCGGGCGGTGATATAGTTAGCTCGTGAGGCCCTTCGGAGGGCCGCGAACGTAGTGTTATCGACATCGATCGGCAGGCCCCTTGAGGGATTTCGGGGGGCGAGCGATTTTTTTCGAGAGGGCTTTCTCAGGGACGAGACGGCGCGCTCCCTCGGGGTCGACGGCCGTCGCCTGGCGCGACGGCGGATCGGCTGGAAAACCGAGGCTCCTCGGAGGAGTTCCGCATGTCCACGTCCCTGAGACCCTTGAGCCTGGCCGCGGTCGCGGCCGTCGCCCTGCTCGGCGGGACCGCCTCGCCGGCGTGGGCCACCTACGGCGGCGGCGCGTGCCATTCGTGCGCCCCGGCCCCGGTCGTCGCCACCAGCGTCGTCGCCCTGGCGCCACAGGTCCAGACCGTCTACCAGACGGTCTATGAGACCGTCTACGAGACCCAGCCCGTCACCGTCATGGAGACGCGCTACCGGACGGCCTACAAGACCGAGAACTACACGGTCATGCGGCCCGTCGCCGAGACGTCCTACGTCGAGCGCAAGTACACCGTCACCAAGCCGGTGTACCAGACCGTCAACCAGGAGCGCAAGTACACGGTCATGCGACCGGTCTACCAGACCGAGCGTCGCGAGCGCCGGTACACCGTCACGAAGCCCGTCTACCAGACGGTCAATCAGGAGCGCAAGTACACGGTGATGAAGCCCGTGATGCGCACCCAGAAGATGGAGCGGCGCTACACCGTCGCCCGGCCGGTCTACCAGACCCAGAAGATGGAACGGCGCTACACCGTGATGAAGCCGGTCTACCAGACCGAGCGTCGCGAGCGCCGCTACACCGTCTCGCGGCCGGTGTACGAGACGGTCAATCGCGAGCGCCGCTACACCGTCATGAAGCCCGTCACCGAGACCGTGATGGTCGAGCAGCCGTACACCGTCTGCCGCCCGGTCACGACGGTCCGCCAGGAGACGGTGGAGACCGGCTACTTCGAGCGCCAGTACACCACGATCCCCGGACCGGTGGTCGAGCGCAGGGTGCGCGTGCCGGTGACGGACTGCGACCCCTGCGGCTACGAGCGGACGCGCGGGCTGTTCGGCTGCCTGCACAAGAAGAAGGTGACGACGACGGTGGCCGTCCAGACGCCGCCGCGCGTGGTCAGCCAGCGCGTGTTCGTCTCCCGCCCCGTCGTCCGCGACGTCTCCGAGACCCGGTACGTCCGCGAGACGATGGTCCGCCAGGTCCCCGTCACCACGACCCGCATGGTCGCCGAGGAGCGCGTCGACACCATCCCCGTCACCACCTGCCGCTACGTCGCCGAGGAGCGGGTCGAGCCTTACGAGGTCCAGACCTGCCGCTACGTCGCCGAGGAACGAGTCGAGCCCTACGAGGTCCAGACCTGCTCCTACGTCAACGAGGAGCGGGTCGAGCCCTACGAGGTCCAGACCTGCGAGATGGTGGCCGAGGAGCGCGTCGACACCGTCCCCGTCACCACCTGCACCTACGTCGCCGAGGAGCGCGTGGAGCCCTATGACGTCCAGACTTGCCGCTACGTCGCCGAGGAACGGACCGAGACCATCCCGGTGACGACCTGCAACTACGTCGCCGAGGAGCGGTCGGAACGGGTGCCGGTCGTCCAGACCCGCATGGTCGCCGAGACCGCGAGCCGCCAGGTTCCGGTCAGCGTGGCCGAGCAGGTCCCCGTGACCACGACCCGCGTCGTCGCCCGCTACGTCCCCCGGACCGTGGCCGTCCAGCAGGTGACCACCGTCCCCGTGGTCATCCCGACCTGCCTCACCTGCTACTGACCGACCCATCGGCCGGCACCGCCGGCTTGATCAAGGGCGGCGGCCCTCCATCCGGGGGGCCGCCGCTTCTTCGCGCGCGGACTCTCGAATCACGGCCCTCCCCCTCGCCTGGGAGGGTGCCCCGAAGGGAACGACGGGGGGAGGGGCGGAACAACAACCGCCGGATTTCGAATGGGTTTACCGCGGCCGTCGGCCTGGTCCCGGATCCCGAGTTCCGGTTCCAGCGGGACGCACCGTCCCCATCCCCGTCAACGTCGCGTCCATGCGCGAGGGCGCGAACGTCCGTCACGATGGTTCGGATCAACGCGCCGGCCTTCAGTCGTCGAGCCTCAGGTCGAGGTGGATCGGCTCGTCATGGATCTCGAGCTGGATGGCGGGGGACATCGGATCCAGGTATTTTTGCGGCACCGGGAAACCGGCCAGAGCGACGGGCTTGCCCAGGGCGTAGTCGACCCGCGTCGGCGGGCAGAGGTAGACGTGGTAGCGGCCCGGCAGCAGGGGGACGTCCGACCGCGATCCCTCCAGGTGGAAGCGGCCGTGCTGGTCCAGCAGGCCGGATCCCCAGGTCGCGTTCCGGTCCACGATGGGCTTGAGGACGACGGTGCCGTCCTTCACGGGCGTGCCCCGCACCGTGACGCGGCCCCAAACCTGGGAGTCGCCGTTGCGGACCCCCGGGCGGCCCGCGTAGGCGCCGGCGCCGACGACGGAGGACATCAAGATGAAGGCGATCCAACCTTTCCGCATGCTATCACGATCGTGCATCGTCATGACGGGAGACCTCGATCGAGGAGAGGTCGGGGAAGGGTGCCGCGCTCATCTTAATCAGGACGACCGCGCCGATCAATGCGACGAATCGACAAATGAGCGAAGTCGCGAGGCGAGCGTCGCGACCGGGCCGAAATCGAGCAAGCCGTCGCTCGTCGCGGCGAGGCAGCGCAGCCCGGCGTCGGACCAGGCCGCGGGCGCGGGGGTCGTCGCCAGATCCAGCCCCGCCGCGTTCCCCGAAAGCGCCGGCAAGACCAGCAGCCTCGGCCCGGCCAGGAAGCATCGCGAGGCGAGCCCCCCGACCCGCAGCGCCGGGTGGTGATGGCCGATGACGGCCCGCTCGTCGATCACGGGCCGATCGCCGTGCCGCACCATCCACCCCGCCAGGTCCAGCGACGGCACGATCGCGGGGGGCCTCGGCGAACTCCCCAGCGAGCGATCGTGATTGCCCGCGACCAGGATCAGGTCGACCCCGCGCGCCGAAAGCCAGTCTTCCAGCCTCGCCACGTCGGCCGCCGTCCGCGCGCACGGCCGCGGGGATTCCACCAGGTCGCCGGCGACGACCAGCCGCCGCGTCTCGGCCCGCGCCAGGACCCGCGCCAGCCGATCGATGGTCTCCGAAAGCGAATGGGCCGGCACGCAGTCGCCGGCCGCGCCACGCGCCCACTCGTAGCCCAGGTGGACGTCCGCCACGACGGCCGTCGCCTCCTCGGGACGGATCGCGGCGCCCTCGGGGGTCAGCAGCCATCCCTCATGCTCATGTAGTCCGATCATCACGCGCCCCCGGCGGCGATCATCCGGGCGTGCAGCCGGCGCAGGGCGTCGTCGGGGGAGTCGTGGCGGATGGCCTCGTCGCCGCCGGGGGCGATCCAGGCGGCGGCGAAGGGGGAGGGGGAGGCGAGGTGCCTCAGGCGGACCGTCGGCCCGGTCGCCAGCCAGCGCGCGGCGGCCGGCACGTCGAGCACGTCGTGGAGGATCTCCCGGCGCGTCTCGCGGAGCAGGGGGTGGTCGGGGCACGCCGCCTTCACCAGCGGATAGAGCCGCGTGGAGACCCAGTTCATCCCGCCGACCCGAACCCGCTTGCCCGGCTCGGGGTTCCGCAGGACCATCAGGGCCGTGGCCGCCACGCGACGGAACCGACGCGCCGCCAGCTCCCCGCGGTCGATCCCCTCCATGACGTCGGCCTCCAGGTCGTCCAGGCTCGCGATCCCGGCCAGGTCGGCGGGGTCGAGCCGCGCGTCGTCGTCGGGGACGCGGATCGACCATCCCAGGTCGGCCGGCTGGAACGCGGCGTCGCGGCCGTGCTTGCGCCCCAGTCGCGCGGCGACCGCCCGCCCGAGCGCCTCGCATGCCGAGCGATTCAGGGGGGCGTGGAAGGCGTAGGTCCATCCCGGCTCCAGCGGCGTCGGGAACTCCTCGACCAGCAGCACGTCGACGCCCGGCGTCTCGCTCCAGCGGTCCTGGGCCTCGATCAATTCCGCCGCCACGTCGGCCGCGCGGGCGTCGAGCCGCAGGGTCTCGCCCAGCCAGGCGCGGACGGCCTCGGGGCCGTCGCAGACCGAGCGCCGGGACGCCTCGGAGCGGAACGCGGCCAGCTCGGCGGCCAGCTCGGTCGAGAGCGCCTGGCGGTCGCTGTGCCAGACCGGCAGCGCGCCGGCCTCGCCGCCGACGAGCTTCGCGTGCAGGACCGCCCCTTCCAGCCGACGGAACTCCAGCGTCCGGCCGTCCAGCACGAACCGATCCCCGGCCGAGAGCCGTTCGGCGTAGGCCCCCTCGACCGTGCCGACCGACGCGCCGTCGGCGATCACCGCGACCGATTCCTCGGCGTGGATCGTCCCCACGTTGCCCCAGAGCCAGCGCTTCACCCGGGCCGACCGCGCGCCGAACCAGCCGTTCCGCTTCCAGATCCGGGGCGACGTCCAGCGCGGCGCCGCGCCCGGCTCGGGCTCGAACGCGCCGGCGGGCGTGGGCAGGTCTCCCGCCAGGGAGTCCAGGCAGGCGAGGAGATCGGCCCGGCTCAGGTCGGCCGTCGGCGCGGCCTTGCGGAGCAGGTCATGCGCCGCGTCGATCGAGGTCTCGCCGCGACAGGCCATGCCGATGAGTTGCTGGCAGACGACGTCCAGCGGCGAATCGACGGGCTTCAGCGGCTCGATCTCGCCGGCCCTGGCCGCGCGGGCGGTGACGGCCGCCGCGATGACCTCGGCGGCGGTCGCGGCCAGGATCAGGCCCCGCGCGCGGCCCCCCACGCGATGCCCAGACCTCCCCACCCGCTGTACACATCGGGACACCCCGCCGGGCAAACCCACCTGGATCGTCAGGTCGGCCGAGCCGATGTCCACGCCGAGTTCCAGGCTGGTGCTGGTGACGACGGCCCGCAGCGTCCCCGCCTTCAGCCGCTCCTCCACGTCGCGCCGTCGCGAGGCGTCCAGCGCCGAGTGGTGGACGGCGATCTCCGTCTCGCCGTCGAACGGGGCGACCGTCTCGCCGCGGCCGGGGGGGGCGTGTCGGAGGTCGTGCGCGATCTTCTCGGTCATCGGCCGGCTGTTCGCGAAGACGATCGTGGTGCGGTTGTCGGCCGTCGCCCGCCGGACTCGCCGAAGCAGCCGATTGTACGTCAGCCCGCGATGGGGCCCCTCGCCGGGGCGTAGCAGCGACTCCACCTCGATCTCGATCGCGCGCGAACCGACGGGGCGGGGGGCCTCCACCACCCGGCACGTCCGCGACGGCCCGACCAGGAACCGCGCGACGGGCTCCGGCGGCCGGCACGTCGCCGAGAGCCCCACCCGCGCGGGGTCGCCGCCGGCCGATTCCGCCAACCGCTCCAGCGAGATCGCCAGATCCGCCCCGCGCTTCGTCGCGGCCAGCGCGTGGACCTCGTCGACGACGAGGTGATCCACCCCGGCCCAATGCTCGGCCCATGCCGACTGGCTCAACAGCAGGGAAAGGCTCTCGGGCGTCGTGATGAGGATATGCGGCGGCCCCTCGCGGAGCTTGCGGCGGTCATGGGCGGACGTGTCCCCGGTCCGCGCGCCGACGCGGATCGGGCAGTCCCTCAACCCGAGCAGCCGCTGCAGCCCGCGCAGGGGGACGGACAGGTTCTTCTCGACGTCGTACCCCAGGCTCCGCAGCGGCGAGACGTACACGCAGCGCAGACCCGGCTCAAGACCGCCCGCCAGGTGCTCGCGCGTCAGCCGGTCGACGATCGCGAGGAACCCCGCCAACGTCTTCCCGGTCCCGGTCGGCGAGATCAACAAGACATGCTCGCCCGACCCGATCGCCGGCCAGGCCAGCGCCTGCGCGGGCGTCGGCCCCGTCGGGAAAGCCCCCTCGAACCACCCGCGCACGGGGTCGCAAAGCCCATCCAGCGCGTCCCCGGCGTCATCAGTGCGGTCGATCATGGTGAATTTTCGAAAATATTCCCGATTTATCGTCGCTGACCGGGATCCGTATAGCACTGCATGGTGGATATCCGCGCAACGACGAGGGACGACGGGCATGGGCGATGATATCGGGATGACGCCGAGCCAGACGAAGGGTGTTGTCGCCTTTCTCGATCCGCGTCAATTCGCGGTCGGTCTCCGTCCCACGTCCCCTCTCCAGCCGGCAGAGATTTGCCCGAAGGGCCGGGTGAGGGCCCGCGCGCTTGGGGGATTGCGTCGGTTCGTGGTCCACGCGGCCGGCACAGTCTCCGAAGCGCGAGGGCCCTCGCCGGCCGCCGACGCGTCTAGCGCGCCCCAGGCAAATCGGGCCACTCGCGCCGCCGAGAAAACCATTCGAATTTCGACGAACGAAGCCAACTTTCGCCCGCCGGTTCTCGCCGCAACCCTCGGCCAATCGATCACTTCCGCCAACCTCCCCACGCGATCGCGCATGACGAACGGACCCAAACGAAGCCAGGTCGCCGGCGTCCGTCGGGGTCCGGTAATGATACGCGCCGAGGGCCCCGCTGGGAACCGTCGGCGCGGGTCGCATCAGGGATTCGGGCCGGGCCTCGCCCCCTCGGCGGCGGCGGCGCGGCGTGCGGCCGGGCCCATCGGCCGGGGAGCTGGCGGGGGTCGCCGGACGGCGGGAGGCTGTGCCTCGGCTCGAGCGGCGGCGGGGCCGCGCCTCATGCCGAGATTCGTCGGGGCCCCCTCGCGCATGGGCCGCTCGGGGAGCGGACGCGCGGCGAGGTTCGCCCCCAGCCCCTTCCGCTCCATCGGGGGGCGGGGCGCGGCGGTGGTGACGTCGGGGCGATTCCGCGGCAGGCCGGCGGGCACCCCCATCCTCTCCATCTTGGGTCGGGGCGCGGGAGCCGCCAGGTTGGGACGGTTCGGCGGCGAGCCGGCGACCGGGCCAATCCTCTCCATGTCGGGGCGCTGCGCGGGGGCGGCCGGGTTGGCGCGATTCCGGGGGAGGTCCGTCGCCGGCCGCGGGGTGGCGGGGCCGCGCGCGATCGGCGTCTCCCCCCGCTCGGGGCGGGGGGCCGGGGCCGGTCGGTTCGCGCCGGGGTTGGCGGGCCGGGCGACGGGCTCAGGCGCCCCCGTCGCCCCGGTCCCGCGGCCGCCGCGCGGGGCGCCGACCGGGGAGGGCGACCTCGCGAACGGCCGCGGCTGGGGACGCGCGCCGGG
>NZ_JBBCIR010000111.1:0-2873 GCF_037189885.1 Paludisphaera sp. | reverse complement strand
GCTCACTTCGGCGCGGCGGCGGGGGCGACGGCGGCGGCGGGGGCCGGCGCCGGCGCCGGCGCGGCGGCCTTGGCGGCGGCCTTGGCCTGGCCTTCGGCCTTGGCCTTCTCGAACCTGGCGGCGTCATCGGCCAGGGCGGCGGGGGTCGGGAGCTTGGGGGCCGCGGCGGGCTGGCCCTCGGCGCCCTCGGCCGGCTCGGGCGTGTTCGACTCGGGGTTGCTCATGAGCTTCACCTTGTCGTCGACGCGGAACTCGGGGTGCTGGTTCTCGTTGGCCATCTTCATCGTGCCGACGAGCTTGTTCTCGATCGCGGCCTTCTGGATGAGCTCCTCGAAGACCTCGGCCATCTCCTGCTTGAGCTTGCCCTCGTGGACGACGGCGTTGAGCATCTTGCGGATGTTCTCGTCCTTCAGCGAGACGCGGGTCTCGGCCGGGATGATCCCCTCGCGGCGGAGGATGACCCAGGCGCCCTCGCTGGCCTGGATCGGCCCGGTGAAGTCGCCGTCCTTCGGCTTGTGCGAGGGATCCTTGTCGTTCGGGTCCCCGTCGACGAGCTGGGCGAACGCGGCGTCGGAGACGTTCCGGGGCTGGGCGAAGCGGTTGATCGGCTCGGCCAGCAGGCCGCCGAGCGACCGCGTGGCCAGGTCCATCGACTGCTCCTGCGCCACCTTCTCGAACCCGCCGGGGTTCTTCTTCAGCTCCTCCCAGACCGCCTGGGCCTTGGTGAGCGTGTCCACCATGATGAGGCGGGCGCGGATCTTGTCGCCATACTGGGCCTCGAAGGCGGACTTGAGGTCCTCCTCGGTGACCTGGACCCGGCCCTCGCACAGCTTCCGCATGGCGATCTGGGGGTAGATCACGTCGCGGGCGTACTGGAACGGGCTGATCCCGCGCTCCTTGTCGAGCGTCTGGAGCCACTGCTGGCGGCCGATGCCGAAGCGGCCGGCGACCGAGTCGATCTCCTGGTCGATCTCGGCGGCCGTGACCTCCTTTTTCTGGGCCTTCAGCGCCTGCTCGATGAGGGCGCGGTTGATGAGGGTCTCCAGGATCTCCTTCCCCTTGCGGGCGACGCACTCGTCGGCCAGGTCGGCGCGGGTGATGACCTGGTCGTTGACGATGGCGATGGCGTCGGTGGGGTTGACCGGGATCGCCGTCTGCTTGACGTCCGTGAGGACCGGCGTGGGGGCCGGGGCCGTCGACGCCTTGCCGGCCGGGGCCTGGGCCCGGGCCGCCTGCCCGCGGGCCTGCTGGGCGTGGGCCGAGGTCGCCGCGACAAGCCCCGCGAGAGTCAGCCCCGCCGCCCAGGCGAGGGGGGCCCGACCGCCATCCTTTGCGATCATCGTGATGCGTCTCCCATTCCGTAGGTCGGTTTGGTCTTTTCCGGTCCGTCTCAAGTCCGCGGACGATTCGGCCGACAACCTAGGGGCTCGCCCCGGATCGGTCAACCTCAACCTCGGGCCGATCCGCGCGAGCCCCGCGCCGGCCCCCCGCTTTTCCCCGTTCCCCCCTTGGCCCGGCGGCCCTGGTCGGCTACGTCTGGTTGTTGGAGAATTGTGCGACCGAGGGTCGCGCGACGCATGACACCCGATGGAGCCTCCCATGAAGCGGCCGTCCCTCTCGCTGGCGATCCTCGTCCTCTGGGCCTCGCCGGCCCTCGCCCAGACCCCCGTCGTCCCCAGGGCCGAGGAGAAGACCGGCGCCCTGATGATCGACGCCGCCCGCCGATTCCTGGGCACGCTCGACGCCGACCTCCGCGCCAAGGCGAGCTTCGCCCTCGACGACCCCGAGCGCCAGAACTGGCACTGGATCCCCCGCCCCCGCAAGGGCGTCTCGATCAAGGAGATGACCCACTACCAGCGCCCGCTGGCCTTCGCGCTGCTGGACACCGGCCTCTCCGGGGCGGGCTCCGTCGCCGCCGCCACCACGATGAGCTACGAGGAGATCATCCGGATCCAGGAGAACGAGTCCGGCCGGATCCGCGACCCCGAGCTGTACTACGTCAGCGTCTTCGGCACCCCCGGCGAGGGGCGGTGGGGATGGCGCTGGGAGGGCCACCACCTGTCGCTGAACTACACGCTCGACGGCGACGAGATCGTCTCGGTCACGCCGTTCATGTTCGGCTCGAACCCGGCGAAGGTCGTCTCCGGCCCGAACGAGGGCCTGCGCAGCCTGGCCGCGATCCAGGACCCGATCTACAAGCTGCTGGCCTCGCTGTCGCCCGGGCAGAAGGAGGTCGCGATCCTCTCCGAGCGCGTGCCGAAGATCCCGTCGTCTCCAAACGACGCGGTCGCCCAGCCGCTTCCCGCCGGCAAGGACGGCCTGGCCTACGACGACATGACCGAGGAGCAGCGGGCCCTCCTGCGCGCCGCGGGCGCCGCCTACCTTGAGATGTTCCCCGAGGCCGGTCGCGAGGTGCTGATGGACGGCCTCCGTCGCGGCGAGGGCCGTCGCACCTTCGCCTGGTACGGCACCACCGACACCACCAAGCCCCACGCCTTCCGCCTCCAGGGCCCCAGCATCCTGATCGACTTCAACAACGAGCAGGACGGCGGCAACCACATCCACACCTTCTTCCGCGACCTCTCCGAGGACTTCGGCAGCCCGGCCAAGTGACGCCCCCGGCGAGGGGGGGACGCTCCCCCCCCTCGCCGAATCCGACGTCCAATCGCCCGCGGGGCCGGGAATGCCTCGACAAGCGTTCGGAAGGGAGACGGTCCCCCCTTCTCCCCGCGTGGTGCTCTGTCGAAAAGAGGCCGTAGAGGCTCAGGCGGCCGGGGCCGGGCCGGTGCCCGGAGAGGCGCGGGCGGCGTCCCGTTCGCGCCTCTCCGCATCGCCGACGAGCAGCAGGACGTCGTGGACGACGCACCGCAGCA
>NZ_JBBCIR010000110.1:0-17956 GCF_037189885.1 Paludisphaera sp. | reverse complement strand
CCCCCCGCCCCTTTCGCTTCGAGATCGGGGCGACCGGATTTGAACCGGTGACCTCTAGCACCCCAAGCTAGCGCGCTATCCAAGCTGCGCTACGCCCCGATTGTCTGGTCGAAATCGGCCCTGGTTGCCCATGGCGTGTTTCGCGTCGACGGGGGTTATTGTAGGGTATTAGGAGCGGCTGTCAATCCGAAGGAGAGGGGGTCGGGCGTGGAATTCGCGGATCGGGTGGTGGCGGAGGTTCGTCGCAAGAAGAATCCGGTGGTCGTGGGGATCGACCCGCGTCCCGAGGAGTTGCCCGCGGGCTTCCTCGATCGGTTCCCGACGGATCGTCGGGGGGTGGCGAAGGCGCTGGAGGAGTTCGGGCGAGCCGTGGTGGACGTCGTGGCGCCATTGGCGCCGATGATCAAGTTCCAGGCGGCATTCTATGAGGTCTATGGCCCCGAGGGGATGGCGGCACTGCACGCGACGGTCGAGCACGCCAGGGCGCGCGAAGTCCTGGTGATCTTCGACGGCAAGAGGAACGACATCGGCTCCACGGCCGAGGGCTACGCGCGGGCGTACCTGGGCAAGGCGCCGGTCGGCGGCTCGTTCGAGCCCTCGTGGAGCGTCGACGCCCTGACGATCAACCCCTACCTGGGGAGCGACGGCGTCCTGCCGTTCGTGAAGATCGCCGCGCGGGAGAAGAAGGGGCTGTTCGTACTGGTCCGGACGAGCAACGCCTCGGCGCGGGAGTTCCAGGACCTCGTCTGCGACGGCCTGCCGGTCTACCGCCACGTCGCCAACCGGCTCAAGGAGTGGGGGAACGGCAAGCAGGGCGCCGAGGGCTACAACCTCGTCGGCGCCGTGGTCGGGGCGACCTACCCCGAGGAGCTGGTGGAGCTGCGCCGGGAGCTGCCCGGGGTCCTGTTCCTGGTCCCCGGCTACGGGGCCCAGGGGGGCGAGGCGAAGGACATCGCCGCCGGGTTCGAGCCCGACGGCCTGGGTGCCCTGGTGAACAGCTCGCGGGGGATCACCTTCGCCTACAAGAAGCCGGCGTTCCGCGACCGCTTCGGCGGCGACTGGCAGCGGGCGATCGAACAGGCCACGCTCGACATGATCGACGACCTGGCCGCGAACACCCCCGCCGGCAAGCTCCGGGACGTCTGACGTCGCGGGCGGTCACAGCTCGGGCAGGATGCCCCGCTTGACCGCCCGACGCACCGCCAGTCCTCCGGCGGTCGCCAGCGCCGTCGGCACCGCGAGCATCAGCACGATGCTCCAGGCGAACCCGCGCGACAGGAGCGCCGCGTCCGAAGGCTGTGAGGCGACGGCCTCCTTGCAGCTGGGGCAGGCCGAGGCGGCCGGGGCGAGGGCCAGGCCGATCGCCAGGGCGACGACCAGGCGGCGGAGCATGACGGGCACGGTCACGGGCGGGACCTCCAGGAGACGCGGCTGCCTCCGCCAGTCTAGGGGATCGGCCGGGCCCCGGGCAAGGCGGGCGGGCCGCCGAGCTATCGCGGTGATGGGAATCGGCGGAGCGGCGGGGCGACCCGGACCGGCGTGACGCCGGGGCGGACGGCCCGGGGGGCGGGCGTAGGGAAGCCCGACGCCAGGAAGGGGGGCGTCCGGAGGCTCACCCGGACGTCGCCGAACGAGCCCAGGCCCTCAATCACTCCCAGGGGCGTCACGCCGTCGCCGCCCCGGCCGCGGGGGCGGGTCACGCTCCCGGTGAGCGTCGACCGGCCGGGGACGATCTCGTGGAGGCTCAGGCCGATCGCGTCCCCCGAGGCCGCGCGGACGAGGTCGAGGAAGCCGCCGCTCCGGAGCGCGAGCGACACCGCGTCGCCGTTGGCGTCGGCATACCTCAGCGAGGTCCCCCTCGCGAACAGGCCGACGAATCCGACGCCCCCCGCGAGTGGGTTCCCGGCCGTGTCGACCACGGCGGTCGGCCCCGCGCCGTGGACCCCCACGGCGTAGTGCCGGTTCGGGGCCAGGAAGACGGCCGGCGACAGGTAGATGGTCCGGGTCGCCGCGTCGTAGCCGGGAGGCTGGAGTGGGATCGGGGTGTCGTCGCCGTCGCCGAGCACGCCGCTGGGGCCCAGGTCGTACAGCGCGTAGGCCCGGCCGTCGAGCGCCGAGGCGGCGTTCGCGGCCTCGCTCAGCGTGAGGGCGATCGTCGCGATCCCGGCGGCGGAGCCCAGCAGCCGCAGCCGGGCGACGCTCGGCGGGGAGAAGTCGGGATCGACGTCCTGGATGACCAGGGTGGCGGCCGTCGCCTGGCCGAGCGTCGCGCCGCCGGTCGGAGCCTCCAGCACCACGCCGACGGAGACGTCGCCCCGATTGTGTGCATAAGCGAGGACCGGGACCGCGATCACGGCGGAGGTCTGGCCGGGCTGGAAGGTCACGACGCCGGTGGTCGGCCGGTAGTCGACGCCGGGCGCCGCGGTCCCGGCGGTGGTGCGGTACCGGACGGAGACGGCACCCCGCGCGCCGTCGGTCCGGACGACGGTCAGGTAGGCCGCGCCCGCCGTCTCGGGCACGACCACGCCGGGGGCGGCGAAGGCGATCGCGCCGGAGGGTTCGATGACGCTCAGGTTCGCGGACGCCACGCCGGAGGTGGTCAGGTTCACGTGCTGGTCGGCCGTGGCCGCGGCGGTGAGCGTGGCGGTCCCGGCGGAGGTGGGCCGCAGGATGAAGGCGATCGTCGCGTGGCCGCGCGGCGCCAGCGTCCCGACCGCGGCGGTGAAGACGCCGCCGGACGCCGTCACGGTCCCCTGGGTCGCGCTTGACCCCACGTACGCGCCGGCGGGGAGGTACGGCACGGCGATCGTCACGCCGCTCGCGGTGGTCAGGGAGGAGTTCCAGACCTCGACGACCCAGGTGACGTCGGCCCCCAGGTCGACGCTCGGCGTCAACGGCCGCAGCCGCAGCATCAGGTCGACGGCCGGCCGCACCTCCACGGCGTAGCCGCCGCGATCGTTGCCGGGCGCGGTGTCGGGGAGGTCGCTGGTGGAGACCCCGGAGAGGAGGAGCGTCGCGCCGGCGGTCGCCACGGCGCGCACGGTGATCGTCACGGTGGCCCGACCGCCCGCCGCGATCGTCCCCAGATCCGCGACAAGGTCGCGACCGACCAGGATCGGCGTCCCCCCCTGGCTGGCGACGGCCGAGACGAATTCGACCCCCGCGGGGAGCGGCGCGGTCAGCCTCGCGCCGGTCGCCGCGCGGTCGGAGAGGTTGGCGGCGGTCAGCGTGTAGCGGAACTCGGCCCGTTCGAAGGCGGCCGGGGGCGGGTCGACGTAGGTGGCCATGTCGACCGGCGCGACGACCGTCGCGATGGCGGTCGCCCGCTGGTTGGACCGGTCCTCGTCCTGGTTCAGGCCGCCGACCATCGCGATGACCCGGAGCGGCCCCGGCGCGTCGGCCGTCAGGACGAGGGTCGCCTCGACCTCCTCGCCGGGGGCGAGTTCCCCCAGGAGGAAGACGGCCAGGCCGTTCGCGATCGTCGCCGGGCCTCGCGCGGAGTCGGCCGAGACGACCGTCGCGCCGGGAGGGAGGGCCAGGGTCAGCACCGCGGCGGGCTCGGCGGTCGGGCCCTCGTTCCGCGCCCGGAATCGGTAGGTGGCGTTGGAGCCCGGGATGACCGAGGCCGTTTCGACCGCGGCGGCCACGCCCATGTTCGAGGAGTCCCGGCCGGCGACGACGGCCGACGCCGACGCGGTCTCGTCGCCGGGTCGGGCCTCGGTCATGGTCATCGTGGCCGTGGCGAAGGCCTGGTAAACGCCCGAGAACCCGTCGGCGGGCCACGCGACCACCGTGAGGACCGCCGTCGCGCCCGGCGAGAGCGAGCCCACGGCCAGCCGGATCGCCCCCCCCGGCGCGGTCGTGGCGCCGGCCGAGACGATCTCCACGCGTGAGCCCGCCGGCGGGGCGACCGTCAGCACGACGCCCGGCGCGGCGACGAATCCGCGGTTGGAGACGGTCGCCGTGAACGTGATCGGGGCGCCTCGCCGGGCCGACGGTGGGTCGGCCGTCATCTCGACGTGGAGGTCGGTGTACGGCCGGAGCGAGACCGTCTGGGCGAACTCCGAGGTGTTGCCGTATTCGTCGGTCGAGGTCGCCGACAGGAAGCCGCCGGCGACGTCGGCCGCCATCGGCAGGGAGAAGGCCGCGTCCCCCCGCGAGTCCGTCGTCACCTGGGTACGCCCCAGGTAGCGTTCCCCCTCGCCGTTTCCGGAGGGGTCCGGCGCCGAGGTCCAGAAGAACTGCACGGTGTACGTCTGGCCGGGCATCCCCCACACGCGGCCCTGGGCCTTGAGCGTCACGCCGTCGGCGAACGAGGTGGAAAGGATCGGCTGGTTGATCCAGTCGTTCGGGCCCACGGCGTCGGTGGGCTGGGAGGCCGGCGGGGTGCGGGGGGTGGCCGGGCCGTTCCCCAGGTTGATGCCGAGCCCGGCGTTGGCGAAGATCCGGTTCGACAGGATCGAGACGCCGTGGACCGACCCCACGACCTGGACCCCCGCGCCCACGGCCCCCTGGCCGTTGAAGGCGATGACGTTGCCGTCGCGGGCCTCGGGGCCGCCGACGGTCACGCCGTCGGAGGAGACCGAGACGCCGTCGGCGTCGTTCCCCCGCCGGACCAGGCCGGTGGGGTCGACGCCGATCCAGTTGCCCCGGATGGTCAGGCCGTCCGACTCCCCCCGGGCCCGGACGCCCGCGCCGCCGTTGCCCGAAATCTGGTTCCCCAGCCTGGGCGCCGGGCCGCCGATCGCGTTGCCGGGGGCGTCGACCACGAGAATGCCGTCGCGACGGTTCCCCAACCGCCGCGTTCCGTCGGGGGTGAGGCCGATGATGTTGCCGGTCAGCCGGTTCCCCTCGGCGCGGTGGCTCAGGACCACGCCGTTGGACTGGTTGCCGGAGATCACGTTGTCCTCGACGCGCCCCGAGGTCGCGCCCGCGAGGACCACGCCGTCGCCGCCGTTGCCGATCTCCGCCGTCCCCGCCGCGTCGGTCCCGATCCGGTTGCCGACGATCGCGTTGCGGGCCGCGTCGCCGGGCTCGGCCGAGGCGACCATCACCCCCGCGCCTCGATTGCCGGCGATCACGTTGCCCCGGCCGTCGGGGCCGCCGATCGTCTGGCTCGACGCCGACGCGATCAGGATGCCCGTCCCGTTGGGGGCCGCCGTCGGCGCGGAGCCTCCCGCCCCGGGGACCAGGCCGACGTAGCACGCTTCCACGAAGCTCCCGCCGGCGCCCGTCAGGACGATCCCCGCGCCGGTGAATCCGGTGACGATCAGCCCGGCCACCACGCTCCCGCCGCCGGCGACCACCAGCCCGTCGACGCCCCGCCCCGCCGCCGAGCCGTCGACGCGGACCGTGGGCGAGCCGTCGGCCGCGCGGGCCTCGATGAAGACCGGCCGCGTGATCGGGTCCAGGGGCGACGCCGGCCGGATCGTCGCGGGGCCTGCGCCCGGGATCGCGAATCGGATCGTCCCCGGCTCGTCGGCCGGTTCCGCGTTGATCTGGCCGATCGCCCACCGCAGCGACCCCGGCCCGTCGTCGGCCGCCGTCTCCACCAGGAACACCGCCGAGGCAAGCAGGAGCCGACGCTCCACCTGCTCCACGCGCGGGCGGCCCTTCCGCCCCCCGGCGACGCGCCGCGATCGATGCAAGCCGATGGGGAGTCGCATGGTGCCGATCGTCCGTTGGTGCCGCGTCGTGAGGTCGCTCTATCCTTTACGTTCTCGGCGTCGAAACGGACGCGAACGGACCGAATTTCGACGCGATCTCGATTCTCGCACCCTTGCAATCATAGCGTCAACCGTTTTCGCCCCGATCCACCCCCCGACCAACCGGCCCGCGGTTGGCTTCGTTCGTCGTCGGCCCGCCGGCCAAGGATGGCAACAACCCTTGACGCCACAATGGATTTACGTCTCATGGAAGTTGGCTTCGTTCGTCATTTTCGAATGCTTCACCGCGGCCTTCCACCGCCTCGGCCGGCGTGAGTGCCGGTTCACTCTCGATCGCTGGCCAGGGTGGCGCACGGCCCGGATCGAAGTTGGCTTCGTTAGTCGACGGCACGCCCATGGATTCGATGAGTGACCTTCCCCACAAAAAGTGGGCGCTCCAGCCCGCCGGCCGCGACAATGGCCGGCCTAAGGAGATCGCTCATGGCCAAGCGTACGTACTCGCTCGACTTCAAGGTCTCCGCGGCCAAGCTCGTCACCGAGCAGGGCCGCGGCCTCAAGGAGGCGGCCGACAGCCTCGGCGTCGCCCCCAGCACCATGCAGTACTGGGTCCGCCGCTTCGGCGGCGCCCCGGCCGCCCGGCCGGCCGCCCCGGCCGACCTCGACGCCCTCCGCCGCGAGAACGACCGGCTCCGCGAGGAGAACAAGCGGCTCCTGATGGAGAGTGAAATCCTAATAAAAGCGACGGCCTTCTTCGCCAGGGAGCAGGCCTGATCTTCGCCTTCGTCCGCGACCACCGGGGCGAGTACCCGGTGGCGCTGATGTGCCACGTCCTGCAGGTCTCTCGGGCGGGCTTCCACGCCTGGCTCGCCCGCCCCGAGAGCCCCCGGGCGACCCGCCGCGCGGGCCTGCTGGAGCAGGCCCGCGCGGTCCATCGCGAGAGCCGCGGGACCTACGGGTCGCCGCGGGTCCACCGGGCCCTGGAGGCCCGGGGCGTCGCCTGCTGCGAGAACACCGTCGCCAAGCTGATGCGCCTCGCCGGCGTGCGGGGCGCCGCCGCCCGGCGGTTCGTCGTCCGGACCACCGACTCGCGTCACGGCCACGCCGTCGCCGAGAACGCCCTGGGCCGCCGGTTCGACCCGGGGCCGCCCGACCGGGCCTGGGTCGGCGACATCACCTACATCAGGACCGGGGAGGGGTGGCTGTACCTGGCGGCGGTGCTCGACCTGGGCAGCCGCAGGGTGGTCGGCTGGGCGACGGCCGACCACCTGCGGGCCGAGCTGGCGACGCGGGCCCTTGCCAACGCCCTGGAGCATCGCCGGCCCTCCGGGCCGCTGCTGCGCCACAGCGACCGGGGCGTGCAGTACGCCTGCGACGCCTACCGCGAGCTGCTCCGGGACAACGGCCTGGAGGCGAGCATGAGCCGCAAGGGGGACTGCTGGGACAACGCCGCGATGGAGAGCTTCTTCGGCACCCTGAAGCAGGAGCTGACGCATCGCCGATCCTACGCCACGAGGGACGAGGCCAGGGCCTCGCTGTTCGAGTACATCGAGGTCTTCTACAATCGACGGCGGCTCCACTCGACCCTCGGCTACATGTCCCCCGTGCAGTACGAAGAGAGCCGGAAACTTCCCCAAGTCAGCGCCCACTGATCGTGGGGAAGGTCAGAGTTCTCGCTTTGACAGCATGGACTTGCGTCATTCGACGGTTGGCTTCGTTCGTCGTCCTCGAATGATTTTCTAGCGTTCCGCCGTCCCACCAGCGGGGCATCGGCGTGGAGGCTCGCGGGATGGGGGGCTTGACCGGGAATCGAGGGCTCCATGATCTCTGAGATTTGGCCGAGTCCCCGCCTGGAGGGGCGTCGCATCTCCCGAGAAGGGTCGCGATCCAGCCTACGGGAGCCCCGACCGCGACGCACATCCGTAGCCGCGATCGCCTCCCGTGGGGAGGGTGAACGTGGCCCCCTCCGTTCGCCGGACTGATCGACCACGGGACCATGGGACTGGACCCTCCGGAGGAGCCGGGAGGACGCGCTGGTAGCGATATCGTGAAGCGGGACGCGCGCAATGTCGCCTTGCTGTCGTCCGCCGCTCGAATTGCCAAGGAGCTGGGGAAAGAATCCGCTACCCTTTACCATGTATACAAACGGCGGTTCGAAAACCCGAGCGGACGATTTCTCGACGGATCCAGCGGCCAACGACAACACAACCCACTAACGAAAAACGCTTTACGTAATCCGAAAAATTTCTCCCGCGACATTGTGCCGCTTTGGGGCGAAGTGGATCGGCGGGGAAGCCCGGCGAGAGGGACGACGGGATCGCGGGCCGGTGTGGACCTGGTTTGATGCTGCCTTCAAAACCGACCCGAGGGCCGGCCTGGCAGGTTTCCCGAGGACTCCATGAATCTCGTCGTGGCCGGGTGAGAATGCTCCGGGAGGTGGTCATGGACGAACGGGAGCATCGGCATTTCAGGTGGCTCAAGGCCGCCCGAGATGGCGACGTGGCGGCGGTCGCCGCCTTCATCGACAAGGGCATGGATGTCAACTCGGACGGCGGGACCGCCCACACGGCGTTGAGAACAGCCGTGGGATGGGCCCAAGTCGAGGTCGTCCGACTTTTGCTGGAGCGTGGCGCGGATCCGAATCAGACATCCGCCGAGGGCTACTCGGCGACGACCCAGGCGATAGTCGTCGCGCGGAACGGGCACGGCGAGATGCTGCTGATCTTGCTCGCGGCCGGGGGCCGAGTCCAAACCCTGCCCGACGCGGTCTGGTCGGGCGATGTCGACCTCGCCCGAAAGCTGCTCGACGCGGGGGCCGACGTCGACCATGGAAAGGGTTGGACGTATCACGGGACGATGCTCACGGTCGCCTGCTCGCTGGGAGACCTCCCGATGGTCGACCTGTTCCTCGGCCGCGGGGCCGACGCCGAGGAGGAGAGCGACATCCATGAACGCCCCTTGACGGTCGCGGCGGAGCGAGGGCACCTGGAAGTCGTCCGCCGGCTCCTGGATCACGGCGTAGACGTCGACGTCATCGACCAGTACGGCCTGAGCGCCCTGGCGCATGCGAGCCTCGGGGGCGACCGCCCGATGTACGAGTTGCTGCTCGCGAGGGGTGCCAGGATTGGGCTCCTCGACGCCTTGAATGAAGGCGACCTGCCCAGCTTTGAAAGGCTCCTCGACGAGCAGCTCCAAACGGGCGGGAACATTGATTGGATTGGATGGGGCGGGGGTCGCATCTCTGACCACGCGGCGGAGACCGGAAACGTCGCCGCCCTTCGCATCGCGCTGGATCGCGGCGCTTCTTTCTTCTTCCAGGGCAGTACTACGCTTGCGCGGGCGGCCAAGGGCGGGCACATGGAAGCGATGGAGTTGCTGATCGCGCGAGGGGCCGATCCGAATCTCCCGGGGGATGACGGCCTGACCCCGCTGGCCTGGGCCTTGAGGGGAGGTCACGAAGAGGCCGCCGCGTTGCTGAGACGCGCGGGAGCGACGGCCTGACGAGGAAGGCGATCGCGCTTCTCCTTGCTCCGTGCCGCGCTCTCCGAAATTATGGAAACATCAGGCCGCGAGCCGCGGCAGCCGGTCGGAGACCTGGTTCTTGACCGGGATCGGCCGTCGGGCGGTTTGGTCACCAGGATCGTCTCGCTCGGGCCGGCACCCGGCTATTTACCCTCGAAGAGGCGACCATGAGTCAACGCCCGCGAGCCGACGCGAATCTGGAGGCGCTCGGGCGCTTCTGGCGCCGTTCGCCGTTTCATGACCGCTCCATCGAGGAGATCACCGCGTTGAACCGGCGCGTGGTGATCCGCCTCGCGGATCTGACGCTGATCGTCACGGGCGCGACGGACCTGGAGCGGTGCGAGTTGCCGGCCGTCTGGCTCCGCGAATCCCTGATGCTGGCGGGCGAAGGCTTCAAGCTCGACGTGGAGACGGAGACCGGCCCCCTACGGGTCGCGGGAAGCGACATACGGCTAATCCGTAACAGCGACCTCGCCATGCTGATCCCGCCGATCGACGCCTGATCCCTCGCCGCGTCGGGCCTGGTCCGGCGTGGCCCGCTCGAAAACGGGGCCGGGCGGGAACGGTGAGAGCGCCTCGGTCCTTCGGCCGCCAGATGCACCGAGTCGCGGAGGGCGCGGACCGCGGCACGCCGCCCTCTCACGAGGGGGGAAGCCGGTTCGCCTGGGGAGTTCGCCGGTTGCCTCGCGACCCCGGCCTCGGCCAGCCAACTCTAGGCTCGTCACTCGCTCGATCTTCGACGTCTTCCCCCCTGCCCCCTTCCGCTCCGGTATTACGGACGCTAAATTCGTGTTACGAACCGGTGGGTCGATCGCGCGTCGCTCGGACGGGGGTGGATGATGAGGGATCGTCGCGGGTTCACGCTGATCGAGCTTTTGGTGGTGATCGCGATCATCGCCGTCCTCATCGCCCTGCTGTTGCCGGCGGTGCAGGCCGCTCGGGAGGCGGCGCGGCGGTCGCAGTGCGTGAACAACCTGAAGCAGATCGGGATCGCGCTGCACAACTACCACGACGCGATGGGGAGGCTACCCTACGGGACGATCGTGGCCCAGCGGGGGAACTACTGGTACCCCGACGGCGTGGGGGGCGAGCACTACCGCTATTCCTCGCTGGCGATGCTGGCGCCGTTCATGGAGCAGTCGGGTATTTTCGGGGCGCTCAACTACAGCCACCCGGTCTACCTGCCCGACGGGTCGACCACCCCGGCGAACAGCAGCCTGTTCTCGATCCGGATCGCCGGGTTCCTCTGCCCCAGCGACACGCCGCGCGAGGTGAGGGCGGGGTTCGCCCCGGTGAACTACATGGCGAGCGCGGGCGACGGCCGGCCGGGGGGGTCGGCGATGTATGACTCGCCCAACGGCTGCTTCTTCTTCAACTCCGGCGTGACCCTGGCGGCGATCGCCGACGGCCTGAGCAACACCGCGATGATGAGCGAGAGCCTGCTGGGCCCCGGCGGCTTCAACGTCCCGACGGGCCGCGCGATGGGCCCTCGCACGATCATGGCCCAGCAATTGGCGGTGGACGCCACGACCCACCTGAACCTGACCGTCGCCGAGTGCGAGGCCGCCGCCGCCGGGACGTCCGGCTTCTACAACGGCCAGCGCGGCGGGAGCTGGGCGCAGGGGGACTTCCGCAACGCCCTGTACACGCACTACTACCCGCCGAACTCGCCCAATTTCGACTGCCTCCGCGGCAGCGACTACGGCTGGAAGTCGTGCCGCTCCAACCATTCCGGCGGCGCGAACCTCCTGCTGGGCGACGGCTCCGTGCGGTTCGCGAGAGACGCCGTCACCCCCGCCGTCTGGGCCGCGCTCGGCACCCGCGCGGGGGGAGAGATCATCTCGTCGGACGCGTTCTGACCGAAGATCGCCCGACCGCGTCCGTCCCAATTCTCCCCTCCGGAGCCCCCCATGATCGCGCGGATCGCCCGCAAGGAATTCACCGAGATGACGCGCGACGGCCGGTTCCGCGCCGCGGCGGCCGTGGTGGCGGCGCTCCTGCTGGCCGCGCTGGCGATGGGATGGAAGCGGCACGTCGAGATCGACGCCCAGCGCCGCGACGCGGCCGAGATGACCCGCCGACAATGGCTGCAACAGGGCGAGAAGAACCCGCACTCCGCCGCCCACTACGGCACCTACGCCTTCAAGCCCAAGCCGCCGCTCTCGCTGGTCGACCCGGGGGTCGACGCCTACACGGGGGTCGCGGTCTGGCTGGAGGCCCACAAGCAGAACGACCTGCAATATCGCCCCGCGCGGGACGCGACCGCCGTGGCCAGGTTCGGCGAGCTGACCGCGGCGAGCGTGCTGCAACTCCTCGTCCCGCTGCTCATCATCCTGCTGGCCTTCCCCGCCTTCGCCGGCGAGCGCGACCAGGGCACGCTCCGCCAGTTGATGAGCCTGGGCGTCCCCCCGCGCGACCTCGCGCTGGGCAAGGCGCTCGGGGTCTCGATGGCGCTGGCGCTGCTGCTCGTCCCGGCGGCCGTCGCCGGAGCGCTGGCCCTGGCGACGGCGACCGGCGGCGGGTCGCTCGCGGCCGAGGTCCCGCGCGTGGCGACCATGGCCCTGGGTTACATCCTCTATTATGGGGCGTTCGTCGGCCTGACCCTCACCGTGTCGGCCCGGGCCGGTTCGGCCCGCGCGGCGTTGCTGGTCCTGCTGGGCTTCTGGATCGTCAACGGCCTGATCGCGCCGAGGCTCGCCGTGGACCTCGCCCGCCGGCTCCACCCCACCCCCTCCGCCCTGGCGTTCAACCAGGCGATCGACCGCGAGTTGAAGCAGGGGATCAATTCCCACAACCCGAACGACCCCAAGCTCATCGCCCTTCAGGAGCGAGTGCTCCGCGAGCGGGGCGTCGACCGGATCGAGGACCTTGGGATCGACTTCGCCGGGATCGCGCTCCAGGAGTCGGAGGAGCACGGCAACCGGGTTTTCGACGCCCACTACGGGGCGCTCTGGGACGCGTTCGCCCGCCAGGACGGCATCCACCGCGCCTTCGCTTTCGCCTCGCCGCTGCTGGCGGCGCGGTCGCTCTCGATGGCGATGTCCGGCACCGAGCCCGACCAGAACCGCGACTTCGCCTCCGCCGCGGAGGACTATCGCCGCGAGTTGATCCGCATCATCAACGACGACGTGACCCGGAACGGCAAGGGACCGGGCGTGGAGTACCTGGCCGGCGAGGAGGTCTGGGGCAAGGTCCCTGACTTCCGATACGCAGCGCCAGGGTTCGCGACCGTCGCCGCCCGCCGCTGGCCCGACCTGGCCGTCCTCGCCGGCTGGTGCGCCGCGATGGGGATCTTGGCGACGGCCTCCGCGTCGCGCGTCCGCCCGTCCTAACGCCACGAACGATCAGGCAGGCCCCATGCTCCTTCGAATCGCCCGACACGACCTGCGATGCCTGGCCGCCGACCGCGCCGCCTGGATCCTGGTCGCGATGCTCGCCGGCTCCGTCGCCTACGGTGTCTACAACGGCTCGACCTGGGTCCGCTTCCAGGAGGCGACGCTCGCCGCCGTCGCCGAGGACGAGGCGAGTCGCCTGGTCCAGCTTCGTCGCGACGCCGAGGCCATCGCCCCCGACGCGGCGGCCCCCGTCTCGTGGCTCGATCCGCGCTCGCCTGGCGTCGTCGCCGGATCGCGCGGCCAGCGGTTCGCCGCCGCGCCGCCGGGCCCGCTCGCCGCCATGACCGTCGGCCAGGCCGACCTGTATCCCTTCTACTTCAAGATGACCAACCGGACGAAGCAGACCTTCATCGCCGGCGACGAGATCGAGAACCCGTCGAACCTCATGGCCGGGCGCTTCGATCTGGGTTTCGTCGTCGTCTACCTCTTCCCGCTCCTCATCCTCGGCCTGAGCTACAACATGCTGTCCGCCGAGCGCGAGCAAGGGACGCTGGCGATGACCCTGGCCCAGCCGGTGCGGCTGCGCGCGGTGTTGCTCGGCAAGGCCCTCGCCCGCGCCGGGCTGGTGCTGACGCTGGCGATCGGCCTGGCCGTCGTGGGCAGCCTGGTCGCGGGGGTCGACCTCCGCGCGCCCGGCGTCCCCGCGCGGCTGGGGCTCTGGATCGCGACGGTCGCCGCCTACGGCGCCTTCTGGTTCGCGCTCGCCCTGGCGGTGAACGCCCTCGGCCTGGCGTCGGCGACCAACGCGGTGGTGCTCGTCTCCTGCTGGATGGCCTTGGTGGTGATCGCGCCGGCGCTCATCAGCGTGGCGGTCACGTCGCTGCACCCGGTGCCGTCTCGCGTCGAGTTGATCGGAGCGATCCGCGAGGCCTCCTCGAAGGCCTCCCAGGAGGGGAGCGGCCTGCTGGCCCAGTACTACGAGGACCACCCCGAACTGATGCCGGCTTCGTCCGCCCCGATCGCGGCCGACTTCCTGGTCAAGCTCCAGGCTGTGCAGAAGACGGTCGACGAGACCATCGAGCCGGTCATGGCTCGGTACGACGATCAGCTCGCCCGCCAGCAGGAGCTGGTCGACCGCCTGCGGTTCCTCACCCCGGCGGTGGCGACCCAGGAGGCGCTCAACGACGTGAGCGGCACGAGCCTCGGTCGCCACAAGCATTTCATGGCCCAGGTGGACGACTTCCACCAGGTCTGGCAGAACTTCTTCATCCCCAGGGTCATGAGGCGCGAGCGGTTCAGCCTCGACGACTACGACGCCATCCCGGAGTTCGAGTTCCGCGAGCAGCCACTTTCCGCCGTCGCCCGCCGCGCCGCCGGCGGCCTGCTGGGGCTAATCGCGCCTAGCGCCGTGCTGACATTGGCCGGGCTCGCCCTGCTCCGACGCTATCCCGTGGCCGGTCGCTGAGCCTGGCCAGACAGGATGCCGATCCCCCCGATATCCAGGAAATCGCCCGCCATGCTGGAAGCCGTCGACCTCACGAAGACCTACAACGGGACCGCCGCCCTGGACGCCCTCAGCCTGACGATCGCTCCGGGCGAGGTCTTCTGCCTTCTCGGCGCGAACGGGGCCGGCAAGACGACGACAATTAACCTGTTCCTGAACTTCATCCAGCCGACGAAAGGCGTGGCGAGGATCAGCGGCCTCGACGTGACCGAGCACCCCCTCCAGACCAAGCGCCACCTGGCCTACATCCCCGAACAGGTGATGCTCTACCCGAACCTCACCGGCGTCGAGAACCTCGACTACTTCGCCGCTCTGGCCGGTCGCGAACTCACCCAGGACGAGTCGCGCTCATTCCTCGTCGAAGCCGGACTCCCCGCCGAGGCGGCGGGCCGTCGCGTGAAGACATACTCCAAGGGGATGCGGCAGAAGGTCGGCATCGCCGTCGCCATGGCCAAGCAAGCGGACGTCCTCCTCCTCGACGAACCGACTTCCGGCCTGGACCCCAAGGCGTCCAACGAGTTCTCCGAACTCATCAAGCTGATGAGCGATCGCGGCACCGCGATCCTCATGGCCACCCACGACCTCTTCCGCGCCAAGGAGTCCGGCACGCGAGTCGGCATCATGAAGCACGGACGACTCGTCGAAACCCTGAACACCGACGATATCGGCCACGCGGACCTCGAAAAGCTGTACCTCGAACATATGAGGGATTGAGTCGAGGCGAACGCGGGCCTCCTTCGGCCTGCCCGCGATATGACCGGGCAGCGCATTCTGTAATCAATCAGTCGAGATGGACCGCGAAGCGACCCCCTTGGCCGGGGTCCAATGCCGCTTCGGTCGCAACCAAGGGCTCCAGCGCCTCGGGACGCGGGTGCGGGAGCAGCGAGCTGCCACCGAACCGCCTGACGACTTCGACCAGCGCGTCGTCAACCAAACGGTTATGTCCCGGGATGGCATCGCGGGCTCCTGCCTCGATCACCGCCCTGGCACGGTCGACGTCCAGGCCGCAGCCGATCAGGTAGAGCCAAAGAATCGTGGGTGAGCGGTTCTGACCGGCGATGCAATGGATGTAGACCCGAGCGTCGGGCTGACAAACCATGCGGTGCAATGCGCCGAGGCAGGTGATGGCTATGTCGTCGGGGATACGCTCCATGTCCTCGATCGGGAGCCAGGCAATCTCTCGAAACGGGGTATCCGAGGTCGACAGGACGCTCGGGGCCTCGCCGACGTTGAGGATGTGAGTGACACGGGAGGCGACGAGCACCGGCCGCCGCATGGGGCTCGCGAACGGACCGAGCCACAGCGATCGCGTAATCGGAAATACCCGCAACCGAACGTCCATCAGGTCACCCTCGTAGGGACCGGCCCAGATACGTTGGGCAGGCGAGGAGAGGGATCGAGCGAGGCAGTGGCGGGTAGCACGACCGCCAGGCGTCTCGACCGGTGCCGGCTCCGATGCGATCCTCGTATTGGATGCCGGCGACCCGCCAGGGGTTCATCAGCTTCGACTCTTTCCTACACCGACCCCCTATCACCGGTCCACCGGTTAGGTGACCCCTCTGCTCTGGGGAGGGAGAATAATCCGCGCTTTCCGACGGTGCATGAGCGGTTTTTTGTTGACCGTGTCGGTTGACGAGATTATTCCTGTGGGGCTATGGAGGGCCCCGAGGATGAGAGCCTATTCGACCGACCTCCGCGAGCGGGTCGTCGCGGCCTGCGACGCCGGCGACGCGACCCGCGAGCAGGTCGCCGCCCGCTTCTCCGTCAGCGTGACATGGATCCGCAAGCTGATCCGCCAGCGGCGCGAGACCGGCTCGATCGAGCCGAGGCCCCACGGCGGCGGGCACGCCCCGGCGTTCGACGCCGGGGGCGAGCGGCGGCTCCGCGAGGCGGTGCGCGAGCGGCCCGACGCCACGCTCGCCGAGTTGGCCCGGGCCGTCGGCGTCGAGTGCCGCCCGTCGGCCGTGCATCGGGCGCTCAAGCGGCTGGGCGTCACTCGCAAAAAAAGTCGCGGCGGGCGTCCGAGCAGGACCGCCCCGAGTTGAAGGACGGGCGGGCCGCCTGGCGCGACGAGTTCGCCCGGCTCGACCCGACCCGCCTGGTGTTCGTCGACGAGACGGGCTCGAGCACGGCCATGGACCGGACGCACGGCCGCTCGCCCAGCGGCGTGCGGGTGGACGGCCCGGTCCCGCACGGCCACTGGAAGGTGATCACGCTCACGGCGGCCGTCCGCCTGGGCGGCGTGGGGGCCTGCCTGGCGTTCGACGGGGCGACCGACTCGGCCGCCTTCGAGACCTACGTCGAGAGGTGCCTGGCCCCGACGCTGAAGCCCGGCGACGTCGTGGTGATGGACAACCTGGCCTGCCACAAGACGGCCGAGGCGGCCCGGCTGATCGCCGCGGCCGGGGCCGAGTTGCGGTTCCTGCCCCCGTACAGCCCCGACCTCAACCCGATCGAGCGGATGTTCTCCAAGCTCGAGTCGTGGCTGCGGTCGGCCAAGGCCCGGACGATCGAAGCGCTGATCGAGGCGATGGGCGACGCCCCGCGGGCGGTCCGCCCCGCCGACATCGCCGGATGGTTCCGCCATGGCGGGTACCAGGCCCGCCGATCAAGCGACACACTCGACGGAAAACCGCTCATGAGCATCGGGCCGCGGGCCGCGGCAGGCGGCCGGCAGCGGCCCGGATTTCGGAGTCGGACGGGCCGGCCCGCAAGATCGCGAGTATCTCCCCGACCAGCATCTCGTGGCCCCAGGGGCGGCGTTTGTCGGCATGGCTGGGCCGGCGAGTTTGCGCGTCCCACGGCGAGTCGGAGCGGTCCACCAACTCCGCCTCCGGCCGTCGACACACCCGGGCCTCGGTCAGGGTATAGGACCAGAGGCAGACGCGGAAGATCCCGACGCTCGCGTGGATGAACCGCGCCTGCTGCTTGCCGGCGCCGACGACCTCCTTGATCTCGCGGAATGCGATCTCCAGGCTGAGGCGGTCGGCGATCGTGGTCAGCACGTCGGCGACCGTGGCGGGGCGGTCGGTGCATAAGTAGGCTCGCCAGCCGGCGGGCTCGTCGACCAGCACGATGCGTATCACGCCGCCGGCGGGCCGCCAGGTCGCCAGGAACGTCTTGTAACGCTTCACGGCCGTCCCGTCGTACAACCCGAAGGCACCCCGCGACCATCCGCGTTCATGGCCGGCCCGCTTGGCCAGGTCGACGGCCTTCCCGCCGTAGGTCGGCGCGGGGCCGCGTCGACCGGCGGGCTTCGGGCCGGGGAGCGTACGCAGCGCCGCGTATTTGCGCAGCCGGCTGACGACCGTCATCCCCAGGGTCTTCGCCGGCTTCAGCAACTCCTTCATCACATAGGCGCCATCGGCCACGACCCAGATCGGCCGCTTGACCAGGCCGAGCCAGGGCTTCGCCCATCGCGGCAGCTCGACGGCCATCTCCAGCTTGGTGCGGAACGCGGGCCGATGCTTCGGGTCGATCGCCGGCAGGCCCGCCTTGCGGACGTACAGCCGCGACAGCAAAGGCAGGGCGACCACGCCCCACCGCCCATGCTCGACGAGCAGGGCCGGCACCATGAAAACGTGGCCGTAGAGGTGCGTCGAGCCGGCCGGGCCGGGTGCCGGATCGTGATGGAATCCGGCCGCCTGGAAGTGCGGGCCGAACCGGCGCAAGGGCGAGTCGTCGATCGCCAGCGTCAGCCGCCCCGCCCCGGTCGTCAACGGCGGGACGACCTCGGTCAGCAGACGCACGCCGAGCCGCTAGGCCCACTTGCCGGCCGCCGCGACGGCGATGTAGCAGGATTGGAAGCGGTCGCTCAGCCCCGCGGCCCGGATCCAGGTCGCGACCGTCCGCCTCCCACCGGCCAGCGACTGCCCGCTCCCAGAACTCGGACGCCGCGAAAATAGGCGCGCAAAAAAGAAGCCCGCGGACTC
>NZ_JBBCIR010000109.1:0-36022 GCF_037189885.1 Paludisphaera sp. | reverse complement strand
TTAACGCGGCCGGCGAGCCCTACGAGTCCGGCGTGGTGATTCCCCTGTCCACGCCGATCGCCGTCGTCTCCCGGCTGGCCCGCGAGTTCGACGAGGCGTGGCTCGACGTCTACAAGGGCCGCATCAACTCCGTCCCGTGGATGGGCTTCCCGGCCGGCTCCGTCCTCTGCAAGGACATCACGGCCGACCTCCAGTGGCTGGACGACGTCGGCGGCTACGGGTGGGCCGTCGAATACCAGTTCGCGTTCAAGCCGCCCATCTCGGTGGACGACGGCGGCGACGACGTCCTCATCCGCCCCGGCTGGTCGGCGGTCCTGCTCAACGCGGGGCTCCGCGAGAAGGTGGGCGGCCAGCTCAAGGCCATCATGGTCGACAACGCCCCCGTCTCGTCGCCCTACGCCCTCAAGGCCGACGGGGCCAGGCTCGGGCCCAGCGACGACCCCGTGTACGACGTGTACGACGTGTACCCGGAGGTCGACTTCGCGGGGCTCGGCCTGCCGACGGACCTGTTCAGCCGGGGGACGCCCGAACCCCCTCCCGAGGAGGCTTGACCGTGGCCCACGCCCGTTTCTCGGCCCGCGCCGGACAGCGCATCAAGACGGCGGTCCAGCGGATCGAGGGGCTCCCCGTCGCCGACGCGTCCGGCCGCGCGTCGGCCCGCCCCGCCTACAACCCCGGCAACCAGCGGGCGCGGGTGACGGTCGCGATCCCGTCCGGGACCTGGGACGTCCCCAGCTCGACCGGCAAGGTCCGGCTGCGGTTCAAGGACACGGCCGGGGCCTGGGTCGACGGGCCCGAGGTCCAGTGCTTCAACGACATGACCATGCCCGCCCCGCTGCCGGTCAACCGCGTGGTCAAGGTGTCGTGGATCGCCGGGGATTACTGGCTCGTCTCCGCGTCATGCAGCTGAGGGCCGGCCGATGCTCTTCGATCCATGCCCGGGGTGCGGGTGCGAGACGACGCCGGCGGGCAAGTGCGTCTCGATCCAGGTGTTCTTCTGCGCGACCGGGATCGGGTTCGGCGGCAACGCCGCCAAGGCGGGCGTGCCCGTCGAACTCTACACGAATTCGACGCGGTCCGTCCTGCTGGACTCGGGGGTCACGGACGCGACGGGGCGGGCCACGCTCTGCGCCCCCGCGACGGGGACGTATTACGGATGGGTGCCTCCCTACGACGTCTCGACGGGCGGCGGGCATTCGCTGACGTTCGGGTCGGCGACGACGGCCGCCGGGCTCTACGTCATGACCTCGACGATCGACCCGGCCTGGCTCTGCGCCGCCAGCAACGCGACGTGCGCCGGCGACCCGATCCGCGTCCTGCCGCGCGTCCTGACGCTGACCGACCGTTTCGGGACGTGGACGCAAGTCAGCCCGACGACCAAGACCTTTTATTGCGTCGGGGAGGCCGAGTCGGTCTTCAAGCTGGTCCCGGACCCCAACCCGTCCGGGGTCAAGTGCGTCCGAGTCGACGGCGGCCAGACGTACCGATACCGCTACGACTACCAGATCAACGCCAACGGGACCGTCTCCGTGCAAAGGTGGTTTGATTCCAAGGTCGAGTCGGGGGTCTTCTACCCTTCGGATTGCACCGACAACCCGGGGCACGCTTCCGACGGGGCGCTCGCGTATTCTTCGTGCCGCGGACTCTTCGCGTCGGGCGCGTTGGCGACGGTTTCCGGCTACGACCCCGTCGGCGGGACTGTGGTGTTGAGCATATGAGCATCCGCGAGTTCTTTGCGAGCAAGCTCGACGACCCCGACCCCGTCGTGAGGGCCCATGCTCGGCATAGGCTGGCCGCGATGGAATCGGGCGAGCCCCCCGCCCACCCCGCGCCCAACCCCCACATGACCCTCCTAAAGCTGGCCCGCGAGTGCCCCCACGCCGGCCCGTGGTCCGAGGGCTGCGGCTGCGCGCGGCGGTGCGCGAGGCTGGATCGCGACGTGGTCATGGTCGAGTGCCTCGAATGCGTGAAGGCCGACGGCCGGCCCGTTGGCGGCTGACGACCGACGACCGACGCGACCGTCTCGCCCCATCGCCCCGGCCTCGGCCGGGGTTTTTTCATGCGCCGAGGAAATCCGGGATGGGGCTTGACGTGAGCGTGCTGTGAGTGTACTATCTGGTTGTGGGGACGAGGGACGGAGGGACGCCTAAAGGGGGACGAGACGATGACGACCGCGACCATCAGCCCGCTGCGAGCCATCAACGCCGAGACCGACCGCGAGGCCTTCATCGCCGCCGCCGTCGCCGCCGCCCGGGAGATGACCCGGGCGACCCGGACCATCTACCGGCCGGACATCGCCCACCGCTACCGGGTGGTGGCCGACGTGCTGGTGGAGTACACCGGGGTGGAGGACGGCGAGGAGTACGAGGACACCAAGCACGTCCCGGCCTCGCGGCTGGAGCCGACCGACAAGGCCATCGCCGTCCGGTTCCGCGACACGGACGGGGGCGAGAGCGACGACCTGTGGGACCTGGAGGAGGTCGAGGAGCACAAGGCCGACTGCCTCGCCTGGGTCGCCCGGCTGGCCGGGTGAGGCGACGCGGGGGCCGTCGGATGGTCCGGCGGCCCGATCGGGGGAGGGGAGGGGGCTCCGATGCCGGACGAGGCCAAGAAGGCGAAGCAGGACCGCTACGCGGGGCGGGTGAACAAGCTGCGGACGGTGGGGCTGTCCGACGCCCACCTGGAGATGCTGAAGGCGATCGAGGCGGCCCGGCCCGGCCTCTCCGGCGTCTCGGCGACCGTCCGGGCCCTGGTCGAGGAGGAGCACGCGCGGCTGGCGGCGGCCGCGCCCCCCAAGGTCCACGTCGTCAAGTCGCCCGGCGGCTGGACCGTGGCGCGCCACTCGCCAGGCGGCGGGCTGGAGCTGCTGTCCGAGCACAAGACCAGGAAGGCGGCGGAGACGGCGGCGAAGGCCGTAGATCCCTCCTCCCCGCCCCCGCCCAACGTCTGATAACGGTCCTTATGTTTGCATATGATTTCACGTCGATACAATCGGCGTGAAACGCATCGGCGTCGGACGCTGGCTGCTTGCGCCGCTGAAAGTTTACGACGTCAGGTCGTTGGACCACCAGCGACCGCGTCGTCGATCGGCTGGTTTGAGGTTGGAAAAACTCGCGAGATATTGAGCTTGTTGGCGATTGCGCTTCCGAGGGTCTCTCCCACTGATTCGATGCAAGGCTGGATAAAACCCGCCAGAACGAATCCGACGACGGCCAGGATTCCAGCCCAGGCGAGGGCAAGATAAGATCCCTCGTCGGACTCTTCAGGAGCTTCGCTTTGCATCATCCCCAACGCTACCTTTTTGGCCTCTTCCCAGTAAGGCAATGAGTCCTCCGGACTGAGATGCCCTTGGATCTTCATTAGGGCTTCAAACCGATTTGCAGGCGATTGAATCTGCTCAATGAATCCTTCGAGTACACCCTTCCAATCTTCGTAATTAGGTACTCGTCCTTGAGCGTATATTGGGGCGTAGCGGAGATTTTGCAGGAAGCAGTGACTCAAGACTTGCTCGCGTTTCGCCGGGTCTGGGATGACGTTCACAAACTCTATCGCTTCCTTGAAATCCTCTGGGTGAAATACCAGCATGTTTGGATTGTTAGACCGTTCGCTTGCCTTCAGATGGATCTCATTCATGACAACCTGTTGAGCGACTGAATTGAGATCCTGTGCTGATGGTTTGTTCGGATCGTAGTCCACTCGCATGCCAATCGGCACCGTGGACCTCTCTGGGACGCCGCTCAGGCCGGACGTCGACGCCTCGGGATTCAGTATCATCGCGGCATAGTAAAGAGCAACGCCAGTCACAGCTCCTAGCATCGCGCCCAGTGCGCCCCTTAACAAGAGTCTGGCCATGCTATTCTCCGGATGAGCGTTGTTCGCTTGAGATACGCTTAGGCAGCGTCAGCCACTTCGCCGATCTCCGCCTCCAGATTCG
The DNA here is from genome assembly GCF_037189885.1 of Paludisphaera sp. Lineage (NCBI taxonomy): Bacteria > Pseudomonadati > Planctomycetota > Planctomycetia > Isosphaerales > Isosphaeraceae > Paludisphaera > Paludisphaera sp. The sequence goes on along the minus strand of NZ_JBBCIR010000109.1, from coordinate 32,088 downwards.
CGACGGCGTCTCGTAATGCCGCCAGCGCCTCAATGGGGACGACCCCAGCCTTGCGGCTGATCTCGATGCGGTACGAGCCTACCTTGAACACCCGGGCCGTCGGAAGCTTCTTCCCCGCCTTTTTCGCCGGCCCCCTGCTCCGCGTCTGCTTCGCCACGTCGGCGCGCGTGAGCCCCTGCTCCACCGCCGCCGTCGCGAGCCGGATCTGGTCGGCCGGGTCCTCCAGCTTCGAAATCTCGTAGGCGGTCGACTGCGGCAGGTCTCCGCTGTCGACCCGACCCTGGACCGACTCGGGGAGGCTGAGCAGGGACAACGCCTTGATCACGGACGCCTTGGAGATGGACAGCTTGCCGGCCAGTTGATCGGCCGACAGGCCCTCGCAGTCCATGAGGGACCGAAACGCCCTGGCCTGCTCCACCGGCGCGAGGTCTTCGCGCAGGCAGTTCTCGACGAGCTGGAGCGACAGCTTCTCGGCGTCGGACAGGGGCGCGTCCCGGACCACGCAGGCCAGCGACTTCATCCCGGCCTCCCGCGCCGCCCGCCACCGGCGTTCGCCCATCAGGACCACGAACTTCTCCGCCGTCGCGTCCCACCGCACCTGGATGGGCTGGAGTTGGCCTTTCTCCCTCAGCGACTCGGCCAGTCGCGAGAGGGCGTCCGGGTCGAAGTCCTTGCGGGGCTGGTCCGGGTCGGGGACGATCCGGTCGACGTCGATCGACCACACGTTCTTCGCCCGCTCCCGCCCCACCTGGTCGGCGGGGATCGCCCTCGGGCTGACGCCGCCGGCCGCCCCGGGCCTCCGGTTCAGGCCGATCGAGTCGTCCAGGTTGGCCGCCAGGCTCGCCATCATGTCGGCCTTGTTCACGCCGCCACCTCCTTCCCTTCCACGGCCTGTCCGTGCGTCCCGGCGATCCGGGCCAGCAGCTCGTCCGCGACGGCCCTGGTCGCCTTCGCCGCCGCGCCCTTCGGCTTGTACTGGTGGATCAGCTTCCTGGCGGCGATGGCCTCGGGGAACTCCGGCAGCTCGGGGAACCTCGCGTCGAAGACCAGCGGGCCGTAGGCCGACCTCAGCCGCTCCTCGTAGGCGCGGTGGAGCGCCCGTCGCGGCTGCACCATGGTCAGCAGGTATCCCAGAAGGTCGACCCCGTACCCTTCCGCCCGGACCGCGTCGAGCGAGTTGAGCACCTTCGCGATGCCCTGGCTGCCGTAGTCCTCGGGCTGGACGGGGACGACGATCCAGTCCGACGCGGCGAGCGCGGCGAAGCTGCACCCGTACAGGTTCGGGGGGCAGTCGATCAGGACCATGTCGAAGTCCTCGCGGACCTCGCCCAGGAACTCCCGGATCGTCTCGCGGGCCTCGCGCGGCGACTCAAGCGGCCGGGAGTCGTTGTACCACCCGGCGGCGTCCGCCCCGGGGAGCAGCGACAGCCCCGGCACCCCGGTCTCGTGGATGACCATCGAGGGGGACGGCATGTCGCCGGCCAGCACGCTGGAGATGGTCTGCCTCGGGTCGAGTTCCATGGTCCCGGACGGGCCCCACCAGCCCTGCGTGAGCGAGGCTTGGGGGTCCGCGTCGACCGCCAGGATTCGGAGCCCGTGGCCGAGCGCCAACGCGCCCGAAAGGTGGTGCGTCGAGCTGGTCTTTCCGACGCCCCCTTTCAGATTCAAGAGAGTCACGACCTGCATGCGGAAAGCTCCCGGAGCGGGGCCGGTTCACCGTGAACCGCGCGCTTCGCCCACGGTCGTTTTCGGCGGAAGCGCCCCCGGGCGTCGCGGGTTTTCCGGGAACCCGGTTCACCGTGAACCGGACCTCCGGAAAGACCCTCACCCCCCCTACCCTGGCGGCCCCGGTTCACCGTGAACCGCGCGCACGGCGGCGGGTCGTCGCGGCCTTTTTGCTCCTCGGGAATGATGAGCAGCTCGCGGCGGCGCGGTCGTTGTCCCGCCCACTATCACCCCCGCCTGGCGTGTCTCCTCCGCAGTTCGGCGAGCTGGCGAGCGAGTTTCTTCGGGCCCACCCGCCGACGCCCCACGTCCTCGCTACGGAGGCGTTCGCCCAGCGCCTTGACCATCCGGCCGACTTCCGCCGTGAACGCGACGGGGGGCACGCTGGGGACGTCATGAATCATGATGGGGCGCGGCGGGGCACCATCCGGCGGGGTGGCACCGCCCGTGTTGTCAAGATTGACAAAACGGGGGCCCGAGCCAGCGGCGTCCCCCGTGTTCCAACTATCTGGAAAACGGGGATCGGGGCCCGCGACGGGGGCGGCGTTTTGCGAATTCGCAAAAGCCGGCGGCGGCGGCATCGGCTCGCCCCGACGCCCGGCCTGGATGCAGGCCCGCAAGTAGGCCGCCGCTTCGGGGCCGCTGGCAACCCGAGAGGCCGCGTCTTCAGCCCCCCCGAGAGAGGAACGGGCCGCGTCTGGAATGTCGTTCTGGATGGGGCTCTGAATACTGGCCGAGCGGGAATGAGCCACCCCCGGGGCCGACGGCGAGCCACCCGGCGGGCGGGACTGAGCCACGGCCGTCTGTCCACCGTCTCGGGAGTGAGCCACCCCCGGGGCGAAGGGGACGACCCCCGAGCGGACGCGGCCACCGGCGACGAGATCCCGCCTGGCGAGGCCGGCGGCTTCCAGCTCGGAGAGGAGCCGCTTCACCGTCGCGGGCGAGCGGCCGATCATCGCCCCGAGCGACCGATTGGTGTAGGTGCAGGAGCCCTTCCGCCGGGCCGCGTCGAGGAGCGCGGCGTGGAGGAGCTTCGCGGACTGGCTGATCTCGCGGGACGCGGACGTCGCGCAAGGCAGGGCCCGGAACTGGAAGGCGATCCGGGGCGGTGGTGGAGGCGCAGACTTTTCAAGTGGGGGCTTGACACCCCCGGCGCGCACAGCGATCATGGGCTTCTCACCTTGAAGCTTCTTCGAGCCCGCTGGTGCGGCTAACACCGGCGGGCTCTTTCCATATCACGAATTCCGCTCCATGGTGCGGCTAACACCAAGGGCGGCCCATCATCCCGCGCCCCGCCCCAGCTTACCAGTGGGGACCGCGCCGCATGCGCGCATTCCGGACCACCCGTCGGGTCGTCCGGCGGGGGAGGGGAGGGCCTGCTCTAGAAGATCCTTGGGCAGGCCCGCGAGCCGCTCATCATTTCCGAGGAGCTGGCGGGGGCGACCCGTTCACTTCTCGACGGGTTGGAGCCGTCGCGTCCAGATGCCGGGGTCGGCGTCGACCTCGTCCAGGAACCGGGCCGCGATCGTCGGGACGGGCCGCGTCCCCTGCTCCCACGAGCGGACGGTCTGGACGCTGACGCCCAGGAACTTCGCCAGGAGCGGCTGGCTCGCCTTGAGCCTCGCCCGCATCGCCTTGACCTCGTCGGGCCCGTAGGCGCGCGGCTCCAGGTCGACCCGCGCCGTCCGCACGGTGTACTTGTCGATGGACCCCCCGGCCTTGAGGTCGGCGATGACGGAATCCATCCCGTCGAGCATCTCCCGGACCTCCGGGGAGATTTCCTCGGGGTCGCGCCTCTTCTTCATCGTCGTCTCCCTTCTTCCAGGGTCGCCAGGGTCGCCAGGAATTCCGCCACGCGGCCCGCCAGGGCGTCGCGCTCCGCCTTCGTCAGGTTGTCGGCGATCGTCTTGCTCAGGACGGCCCACAGGGCGATCCGCCCGACGGCCGGGACGTTGAGGTACAGGACCCGATAGGAGCCGCTCTTGCCCCGGCCGGAGCCCGGCGCGGCGAAGCGGATCTTGCGGAGCCCGTTCGTCCCCCGGATCACGTCCCCGGCCGCCGGGTCCTTCAGGATCGTGTTCTGGAGGACGTGCAGGTCGGGGTCGGTGAGGCCCAGGCCGGCCCATCGCGACAGGAACGGCGGGATCTCCATGAAGATCGGCGACGGCTCGCGCGGGAGCCTCAGCGACCGGAGGGCCTTCAGGTGGTCGTCGCTGTAGTCGCCCTTCATCGCCCGCCCCCGTCGCTTCTCGCCCTTCGTCCATCTCACGCCGTGATAGTATCACGCCGTGATACCATGGTCAATGGGGGAGTCGAAAAAACGTGCCGCGCCGTGGCATGGAAACGCGAACGCCCCGGCGACCTCGCGGGGAGGCGGCCGGGGCGGGGCGGGGATGGTCTAGACGGGGCGGGCTGGGCGGTCAGCCCCGCAGGTCGTCGAGGATCTCGCGCACGCGCTGGGGGGTCGGGATGCCGTGGACCTCGATCTCCACGTCGCCCTGGCCCGACGACGAGACGCCGACGGAGCCGACGCCGAAGAGTCGCTGCAACGCGGTCTGATCGACCCGGACGTTGCGGATGTCCGCGACCCTCACCTCGTTCAGCCGGCGGCTGAGGATGCCCCGCTTGAGGCTGATGCGCTTCCTCGTGATGACGAGCCGCGTGGCGCGGCAGTCGAGCCACCACTTGAGGAAGGCCAGCATCGCCAGCGGCGAGGCGACGAGCGAGAGGATGAAGTAGCCGAAGGCGGCGGTGTTCTCGGTCCCCTTCGCGAGGAGCACCAGCAGCATCACGACCGGGCTGACGATGAGGCCGGCACCGAGGATGAACTGGACCGGCCGATTCCGGAACATTGACGGGCTGGCCGAGTACAGCGTCTCGTCGGCGGGCGCGCCAGGCAACGGGTCGGAGAAGTCGTCCGCCGCCGGCTTGGGAGGGGGCGGGGGGAAGTCGGGCTCCGCGCGGCGCGCGGGCGCCGGGATGGCGACGGCCTCCCCGCACGCCTTGCACTTGCCCTTGCGGCCCGCGTATTCATCGGGGGCGGTGATGGTCTTGCCGCATCGACAAGCAACCTGGATCGGCACGTTGGATCTCCTCGTTGGTGGGCGACCCTCCAGACCGTACCGCGCGGCCGGTGCGCGTGCAACCATGGTTGCCTAGGATGGTCGACAGGGGACCGCCGCGCCCTCCCGCGGGTGGAACTGGACCACCGGGCAATCCGGGGCGCCGCCCGGGGCGACATAGATGGACCGGCCGCCCTGGTATTCGAGGTAGACGGGCTCGAATTCAGCCGGCGGGTCGGATTCGTCCCGGAACATGGCCGAGCGTTCCAGGAGCACCAGCCGGGCGGCTTCGCGCTCGATGCGGTCGAGCTCGCCCCGCCAACGGGTCGCGCGGGCCGGGCGATACTCCTCCGGCGTGTCGCCGTCGGGGTCGATCGCGGCCCGCAGGCCCTCGCGGGCCTTCCGCCATTCGTCGCCCAGCCAGGCCAGGGCGCGGGCCGTCTGGGCGTCGGGCTCGTCCCGACCCAGGACGGGGGTCGCCTCCATGCCGTTCTCGTCGAGCGGCGGCACGCCGACCCCGAACATCCGCCCGATGCGATTGGTCATCGTCCTGGCTCCGGTCGACGGGGGAGGGGGCTGGCGCTCACAGTCCGTTGAAGCCCACGGCGAAGTCCACGGCCTCCGACGCCTTCCGCAGGGCGGTCCTCAATTCCCTCGCGTCGCCGCCGGCGCGGCGGCCGTAGCGGTCGAACGCGTCCAGGGCGATCGAGGCCACGGTGTACTTCATGCCCAGCGGGGGCATGTTCCGGGCGAACCAGCGGTCGATGATGGTCCGCTCCCTCGCCTCGATCGGGGCGGAGGCGTAGGCGTCGGCCTCCTCCTCCGGGCCGGACTGATCGTCGAGGGTCGCGTCGAATCGGGTTCGCCACAGCGCTTCCCGCTCCGCGTCGGCGCTCGATTCGTAGCCGATCGCGGAACGAAAGGCGTCGAGGGCGCAGCCGGTCGTCTCGACGAGCGATTCGATGGACCCGACGAACTTGGCGGAATCCGCGCCGGCCGCCCGGACGATTCGATCCATCAGGCGGCGGGACAGCCGGACCCAGGTCATCGACAAGAGCCGCCAGTCCTGGAGCTGGTCGTCGGTCATCACGCGCAGGATGGCGTCGTGCGCCCCGACCCAGTAGGGCAGGTTGCGGGCTTCGAAGAGGTTCCGCATGCCACGGATCAGGTCGTTGACCGTCAGCGTCGGGTCGATGGCGAGCATCTCGGGCAAGACGCCGTCGGGAGAGAGCGTGACGCGGACGTCGGTGGTGACGTCCAGGACCACCCGCTGGCGGATCATTTCGCGGGCCAGGTGCATGTCGCCGAGCTGGATCATTCGGGCTCCCCCGTCGGCTTGGCGCCCCCCTTCGTCCGCTTCTCCAGGCCCCGGAGCAGGTCGAGGTAATCGCGGTCGATCACGTCGGCGGCGATCCTGAGCAGGTACTCGCCGATGGTGATGCCCCGATCCGTCGCCACGGCGCGCGCCTTCGCGGCGTAGCCCGGATCGATGCGGACCATCTTCCCCGGACCCTCGGGCTTGGGCGGTCGGCCCATCCCCTTCTTCTTCGCCATCACGGGAGCCTCTAGAGTCGCTGGCACGGTGGGAACCTCCCGGAGAGTCTATCAGAAAGTGGGATGGCGACGGCAGCGAATCATAGACCATGCGTCAACTGCCGTCAATCAGAAACCGATGTCGCTAAGTTTGTGCAGACGAGTGTTGACTGTCGACGGAAAGTCGGTAGTATCACCTCGTCGGCGCGTGACGGAGCAACGTCCCTCCACATGAACCCGTGATGAAGCAACGAGACGCCGCGTCCCGGCGACGCGAGATTGAAAACCCCTCATCCAAGCGGTTAGAGATTGCCTAGTGGTCCAACGTACAGTAGATTTCGGAGGGCGGTCGGGCGGCCCGGCCCCCGCCGGCTTCAACCCAGGAGGCGAATCGATGTCGAGCGCGGCGACGATCGGCGACGTTGTGGTCGAGGAGGCGGGGGGCATGTACTACCTTGCCTTCGAGGGGGCGTCCCCGCCCGCCGGCGTCGGCGGCTTCCGCTCGCTGGCCGCCGCGAAGGACCAGGCGCGGGCCGTCTGGAACCTGCGGCTCCTCGACAAGCTGAAGGACGAGGCGGGGAGGATGTCCCTCGCCAGCGAATCCACGACGGACCGCCTTCTCAAGGCCCTGGACGGGCTGACGAATCCCGGAGACCTGCGCCATGAGCACCGCCCCCGACGAAAACATCGTGGTCTTCACCAGCGACCGGCAAACGATCACCTTTGACAACCACAAGGACCGCCAGGCGGCCGTTCGGCTCGTCGACGGGGCCAACGGGCTGATCAAGCGGATCGCCGCCGGCGGGGACGATGAGGCGACGATGAAAGCCGCCGCCGAGTTGGGCCTGGAGATCGAGGCCGAGATGGCGCGCCTGATGGATCGCCTGACGGCGTACCACGCGGAGTACGGCGAGCCCCCGCCGATGCCCGCTTATCAGCGGGTCGTGATCGGCGAATCGCTGGCCACTTACAACGGCCTCAAGGAGACCGTGGAAGAACTGGCCGCCGCCATGCGGTCGACGGGACGCAAGTCGGTCGACATCCGCGATCGCCTGAACTGACCGTGAAATGCGAAGGGCCGATCGGATGGTTCAGATCCGACCGGCCCGGTTGATCCCCCCGAGCTTCGCACCCTGGAGAATCTACCGATCATGGTACGCAATTCGGCCGTCGCCGCCAACTATTCTCGGAATCCCGCCCCGATGCCTCCCCCCGACGACCTGATCGGGCGGGAGCTGGTGGCGTCCAGGACGGAGAACCTGCCCTCCCTCCTCGCGAACCACCCGCCCTATCGCGCCTGGGACGTCTACGGCGACCCGGCCACGCCCGGCGTGGTCCTGCTGGCGAGCCCCAGGGCCGCGAGCGTCTGAGACAACTCCCCACGTCCGAGGCGGGCCGCTCGCGGCGCGGGCTGCGCCCGGGGTCCGCCTCGCGGGATCTCATCAGGGTGGAGTATCAGGAGGGTTCGAGACATGGGCGCCATCGCCTATTACACGAGGCCGAGCGACTTCGATGAACTGGTGGACGCCATCCGGGCGTTCCTGCTGGTCGACCTGAGGTTGGAAATCGTGGGCGACAACACGCTGACCGAGGAGAAGCATCCGCACCATAGGTTCTCCCTCGACGCCTGCGGGGCGGCCACGATCTCCGTCACCGACGGCGACGCGCAGGTCAACGTGCTGTCCGACGACGAGATCGAATTGCTGGACCTGGTCCGCGACGCGGGCACCAGGCGGCGCGTGGTGACGGCTCGCGAAGCCGTGGCGCTCATCCGGACGACGGCGGCCCGCGCCGGTAAGGCGGTGGCCAATGGCTAAGGCCGAAATCCGCGAGCTGGACCACGTCCTGACGTTCCAGACGAGGGCGGGCGTCCCCATGCCCGAGTGCGGCCGCCTGGGGGTCCGCGTGAAGGTGCTCCCCTCTAGCGAGCTGAAGAAATTCCGGGCCCGCGAGCGCGCCTGGTCGAGCATGGCCCTGGACGACGGGAGCATGCTGGCCGTGTCGCTGGTCGAAGGGCACTTCGACGAGGAGACCCGGCTGGAGAAGATCCCCGACCCGATCGACTGCATCGGGGTCGACGAGGCCGAGGACCCGTCGTGGACGGCCGACGCCCGCGAGTTCCGGGACAAGCTCCTGGCGTTCCTGGAGACGCTTCCCAGGACGTCGTGGCTGGAGCTGCGGGTGGGGGGAAACGGCACCGGCGCGTTCACCATCGGCTACGGCGAGGCCGGCCTGATGCTGGCCATCGGCCGCGATCCCGGGGCCTACTGAGGAGGAGGGGACGATGCAGGTGATCGCGAAGTATCGCAGGCCCCGGGACTGCCGGAGCTTCCTCAAGGCGTTCCGCTTCTGGCTGCTCGATCAGTTCGACTGCGGCCTCAACGAAGACGGCCCCGGCCGGGGCGGCGGCGTCGAGTTCGACCTGGACTTCGACACGGGCCACGCGGTCTACGTCGTCGTCGCGGGCAGCAAGCCGGCCGCCCTGGAGGCCATGTTGACGCCGGCCCAGCTCAAGGCCGTGATGGCCCTGACGCCGGCCGCGCGAAAGGGGGCGATCGATGCCTAAGCCGACGAAGGCCAAGGCCGCCGGTCGGACGCCCTTGGAGTCACTGGCCCGCGCGGCGCTCGACTACCGGCGGTCGGTCCTGGACGCGGCGGAGGAGCTGGGCCCGTCGCCTTCCAAGCAGGAGAGGGACGCGGCCTGGCGTCGCCTCTCGCTGGCCGATGACCTGCTGCACCGGGTCGTCCTGGCGGCCCGCGACGGCGGGGCCTGGTCCAACCTGAGCGGGGCCGCCGCCCTGGTTATCGACGGGACGCTGGTCGTCGCGGACGGCGACGACGAGTGCGACGAGGGGCTGCAAATCCACGTCGTCGAGCCGGACGAGGTCACGCCGATCGCGTGACCCCGCGAAAGGGTGGGTGGAAACCATGCAAGATTTCTCGCAATCGGACCAATTTCCCCCGCGAGCGACCACAGTCGACGAAGGCTTGGTCGCCGCCGCGTCGCCATGCTGATCGGGCGTTGATACTGCGCGCCTGTACGCGCAACTACGATCACCATACTAGGGTTACGACGCGAAGTGGGGTTTTCATCGATCAATCTCGTGCTATACTTGGATCGACACCCGCTCGACATTCGTCCATTGCGGCGGCGGTCGACGCGATCGGCACCAAGGAGGACACATCGATGCTGATTCGGGAGGTCGCGGAGTTGCTGAACCGGTCGGTCGGTTCGATCAGGCTGTATTGCCGTTACGAGGGCTTGCCCCATCGTCGGGAGGGCCGCGCCGGAGTCCTGGCGTTCGACCGCGACGAGGTCCTGGCGTGGGCGGAACGGCCCGCCGTGAAGTCGATGCTCTCCTTCGGCGACGCGGCGCGGGCGGGGCGGAAGGCCGCGTCCATCGGGGCCGGCGGGGAGGTGGCCCGTGGCTGAAGAGATCACCCATCGTCAACTCTCGACCATCCTCGACAGCATGACGGACGGGGTGCGGTCGGGAGTGGGGGGCGACGACTACAGGGCGATGGCGGCCGAATACGCCTTCAAGACTCGCGGCCTGGTGGCGGAGGGGCGAGCTTTCGTCGCCAGGATGGCCGACGACCACCGACAACTCGAAGCCGGCACCCGCGAGCTGAAGGCGGAGGCCCTCGTCGAGGACGCGACCACCGGCGACCCCGGGCAACTCGCCAGGGCTACCAGGCTCGAAGCCTCGCTGAGGGCGTGGGAGTCCACCATCCTGCGCCAGGCTGCCGACGTGCTCGAACTCGATTCGGCCCTGGTGAAGCTCGAGAACGCCCTGGCGGTTGGGGGTGCGGAGTGACCGGCGCGCCATCCCGGATCGCGGACATCCAGAAGGCCGTCGACGAGGCCCTGCGCTCCGATTGGTGGAGAGGGGAGGGCCGCGACGGGGCCTGTACGGACGTCATCGCGCTGGCCAAGGTTGAGCCAGGGCACCCCGGCCGCTGGGTCGGCGTCGAGCTGTACGTCGAGCTACATCGCGACGGCAAGATCGTCCAGCATCGCGAGGCCGACAACTACGACCCGTCGAGGAGCCCCGAGTCCATCGCCGACGCGGTCCGGGCGAGGGCGCTCGACGTCCTCCAGGCCGACATGCTCTATCCCGACCTCCCGATCTTCGAGGCGGTCGGCAGGCGTCGCGCGGATCTCATCTTCGGCTGGCTCGTTGGGGAGGTGGAATGATGGCGAGGCGAGCGAGCGCGACGGCCCGGCTCGGGTTCGACGTCTCCCAGGCGTTCGGCTGACAGGCATCCCAGGTCCAGGCGAGGGCTCGCGATGTTCGTGACGAGGCGACACGACAGGGACGCCGGGACCATCCGTCTCGGGCTTGCCGAGGCATACCGGAAGAGGGTCCGGTTCCACTTCAGGGAGCTGCTCGACCTCGGGACGCACTCATACCCGGGCGCGGTCGACGACCACCGGCGAGACGTCGAGACGGCCGCCGCGCTCTTCCCCGAACACCGCCACGTCTTCCCGAAGGACGATCGGACGGGTCGACTCACCATCGACATGGGAAGTCGCTTCATCCCCATGCCGGCCTGGATGGCGATCGCTCGGGCGGTCAACGAACGCCAGGACGTGCGGGACGCGCTCCGCCGGTGGGAAGAATCCATCGGCGAGCTGTTCGGAGACTGGAGGGACCGCCCGGCGATGGACCTTCGGTCCGCGTGGCGGGACTACCACGCCGGGGCGAGCGGCATCCCCCGTCCCTGGCGCGACGCCGCCGACGCGATCTACTACGCCCGCAACATGCCGCGCTGGCTGATCGTCAAGCCGGACTCGCTGAAGACCCTCGGACTCAAGGGGGACGCGACCGCCGAGGACGTGAAGGCCGCATATCGTCGGCTCGCGAGGGAGAACCACCCCGATCGCGGCGGCGACGTCGCCAGCATGGCCCGGATCAACGAGGCGTATGAGCAAGCCATGAAGACGGTCCGCCGCGCGTAGGGGCACGCCTGCCCCTTGCGGGCCGGAGACGACAGGCACCTTGGAGACCTTCGACGATGGACGGCAAACAACCCGTGCCGAGCGAGGACGAGTTCGGCTGCTACTGGGTTTCGACCTGGAACTGGAGCGGCCCCGGCAAGACCTATAACCGGGCCCGGGACATGGTCGAACGGCTCGGCCTGCCGAGGATGCCCGGCTATTGGGCCGATTACACCATCCTGCTCCTGAAGGTCATGGACGCCGAGGCCAAGGGCGGCCCCAACGCGGCCGACCCGGTCGAGGCGAGGGCCGAGAGATATCGCCGGACCTTCTGCCTGCCCTACCAGTGGAAGGACGACTTCTGGCTCGACATCATCTGCCGACTCATCGCGGCGTGTCGGCCCGCGCTCGCGAACTGAAATCCACGAACCGCCCCGGCTGACGGCCGGGGCGCGTCCATGCCCCATGCATACCACCTTCGACGCGACATCAAGGAATCGATCACATGACCAACCCGGAGCTGGGTAGGCTGCTGGCCTCGCTGCGTCGCTTCTCCAGGGCGGCGGTGCCGATGGAGGCGGCCCTCGCCGGTCTATCAGAGCCGGACGCCGGCCCGGACGCCGAGGGCGAGTACGAGGCGGCGAAGCAAGCCCTCGCGCAGGCCTACAGTCGAATCGTCGGCGGCATACCGGGCGGGCAGCTGGAGAACCTCGTCGATACCGGGGCCGGCGGCATCCTGGCGAGCGCGGCCTATGTGGCCGAGGGCGTCCACGCCGCCGCCTGGCAACGCGAGCTTGGGTTCTTTCGGAAGTTCGTCGACAGCTTCCGCAGGTCCATCAGCCTGTTCGTCGCGACGATCGGCGAGGTTTCGGTCGTCCCCCCGCTGCCGCGCGACCGCGAGGCCCTGCGGGCGATCGTCGACGAGACCGGCCGCTATGCGGACGCGGCCACGCGATTCCGGGCGGTCCGACTGGCGATCCTTGAGTTGTCGCGGACGCCAGGCGCCCAGGAAGAGTGCGACGCCGCCTGTGAACACCTCGATTCGATCCGCAACGGCAGGCCGAGGTCGGAGGTGTATCCCGAGATCATGGGTCGCTATCCGTCTTTCGATGCATTGAACGCGACACGCGAGGAGCTAGACCAGGTGCGGCCGCTCGTCAAACGGGCGGTGGAGGGCCTAGCCGTGTCGCGCGAATACCTCTACGACGACGACCTGCCCCAGCACCCGTCCGAATGGGCCGCCGCGCTCCAGGCCGGGGGCGATGCGTTCGACAAACTCATCGCGAAGATCGTCGAGCTGAACCAGGACGCGCGAGAAGCGTTGCGCGGGCTGGACGACCCGGGACTCGACGAGCCGTTCGACCCGGCCGTCCCGGCCACGAAGCCGCTCCCCGCCGACCGGGCCCTCCTGAGGCAGATGCTCGACGAGCTCACCGCCCACCTGAAGGGCGTGATCCCGGTCCGGGAAGCCTACGCGCAGCGAAAGAGGTTGCAGAGGTCCCCGGAAGTGCGGCAGGCGCTCGGCCTCGTCGCGGATGGCCTGCGACGCACGGTCAAGGGCGACGTCCCCCTGGTCAGTCTGGAACGCATCGAGGCGAGCTGCCCGGAACTCAAGAAGATCCTGGAGCTGAGCGCGTTCATCGACGCCTACTTCAAGGACCATCAGGTCCGGAACCCGCTGGTCCTGTCGGGCCCCTACCTCGAGACGCCCAGGAACCGAAGGCAGTTGAGGGCGCTGCTGAACGAGATGGGTCCGGACGGCGACTTCGGGGCGACGCTCATCAAACCGTGCGCGTCCTTGCACCGGAAGATCATGGACGAGCTGGCGAAGCCGGCCGAGGACATTCCGGAGACTGCCGCGATCGACGCGCCAATATTCGACGCGCTGCGCCGAGAGAACGGCCCATTGACCACCGGGAAGCTGCTGTCCGCCATGAACGCGGTCGCCGAACCGGGCAAGCGGTTCCCCATGTCGACGCTCAAGAAACGACTCGCCGACCTCGTCAAGTTGGGCCGCCTGACCAACAAGCCGGACGCCCCGGGTCGCGGATACTACCTCGCGGAGTGGCAGACTGGTTCATGAACCAGTTTAGAGCGGTTCATGTACCATGTTCCACGCGCATCTGCCCATGACTTCACGGTTTAAGGCCGTAGTATTGGTGCAGACGACTGATGCAGGGCGACCCGGGCCGAATCTTTGGCCGGACGAGACCCGGGCGCCCAGACCCCATCACCGCGAAGCGAGGAGCGGCCTTATGATCCCGAATCCGCCGCCGACCGTCCAGGCCAGCGTCCCGGAGCTTCGGGAACTGCCCGCCGACCTCGAGCCTTCCGCGTCCATCTCCCGGATGCTCAGGATGAGCCTCGCGACCTTCCACAACCATCGGCAGGCTGCCGTGGACCCGCTCCCCGCCTACCGGCTGGGGAATCGCTGGTTCGCGTCCCGCCGGGAAGTGCTCGCCTGGGTGGAGCGACGCTCAAGGCCCTATCGCGGCCCCGCCTCGGTCGTCGACGTGCCGCTCGCGTCCGCGACGGTGTAACGCGAAAAGGGGAGGCCGGCCCGCCACGGCCGCCTCCCCCGTATCACTTCGCCGAGGTGATTCTACGATGAATCCCGCCCGGATTCAACCGTCAGCTAGTGATCACATCCTGAACTTGAACTCCGAGCCTCGTCCCTGCCCGGTCTGCGGGCACGGGGCCCATTGCGTCGCCGCCGGCAACCGCAAGAGGACCTGGCGGTGCGACTCGACCGACTGCCGCGCCGAGTTCCGCGTCCTCGTCGAGAGCCGCGTCCCGGCGGAGGTGGGGGCTTGAGCATCCCCACGAAGCCCCGCCGCCCCCGGCCCGTCCAAGGGTCGGGGGAGCGGCGCACCCCGCCGTTGTGCCCCGGATGCGACCGAATCGCCCTGGCCATGGGCGTCTTCCGTGGCCGCGAGCACTACTACTGCGTTCATTGCGAGGCGGTGTATCCGATGCTTAACGCCCAGGGGGCGGGGGGCGACCGTTGAGCGCCACGCCTTACGACGCCGCATGCCTCGCGAAGCTGCTCGCCGCGCAGACCCTGAACGGGGAGTTGGCCGGCGTCAGCGACAGGTATCGCCCGTTGGCCGAGCGGCTCAACACCGTCCCGGGCCCCGATCGTCAGGCATTCTTCGACCAGGCCATGGCCTTCTCGTGGTCGGACGAGGAGGCCGCCGCGCTGACCAGGAGCATCGCCGACGTCGACCCTCGGGCGCCCGTCGCGCACGCCGCGGCGGACGATTGGGGCCCGATCCTCGGCGCGGAGCTGCCGCCGGTCGATCCCTTCCCGATCGACGTGTATCCCGCGTCGGTCGCGGAGTTCGTCCGGACCACGGCCCATTCGATCGGCTGTCCGGTGGACTTCCCCGGCCTCTTCGCGCTCACGGCCGCCGCCGGCGCGATCGGCCGGTCGGTCTCGCTCAAGCTCAAGGACGGCTACTTCGCCCGGTCGGCGATCTATGCGTGCGTCGTGGGGGAGCCCGGCGACGGCAAGACCGCCGCCCTCAACAAGGCGGCCGGGCCGATCCGGCACGCCGAGGAGGCCCTGAAGGCGGATTTCAAGGCCGAGATCGAGAGGTGGAAGCTGGCCTGCAATCCGACGGGACCTCCCCCCAAGCAGAAGACGCCGAAGCCGCCCAAGCCGAGGCGGCGGCGGCTGGCGGTCGACGACGCGACGATCGAGTCGCTGATCGTCCGGATGGCGAACAACCCTCGCGGCCTCGTGATGGTCCGCGACGAGCTGTCGGGCCTGTTCGCCGGCATGAACCAATACAAAGGCGGCAAGGGCAACGATCGGTCGGTCATCCTCAAGATTTGGTCGGGCGACGCCGTCCAGCGCGACCGGGTCCTGCAGGAGAGCGACGACTCGATCGACATCCCGTTCCCGATGATGTCGATCATGGGCGGCACCCAGCCCGACATGCTCGACGAGATGGTCGACGCCAAGGGCAGGGCGGACGGTTTCGTCGACCGATTCCTGTTCAGTTTCCCCGACCCCGTGCCCTGGTCGCGATGGTCCAAGCGAGGCGTCCCCGAGGACGTCGAGGCCGAGTGGAAGGACGTGATCGGCCGCCTCTTCGCCCGGCCGATGAACTTCAAGGACGGCCGCGACGTCCCGCACGTCGCCTTCTTCAGCAGTTCGGGAGAGGAGGCCTGGGAGCGCCTCCACAACGCCCACGTCGCCGAGGTCATGTCGCCGGGGTTCCAGCCGTCCATGGTGGGGCCGTGGGCCAAATTCAAGGAATACGCCGGAAGGCTGGCGCTCGTCCTGGCGCTGCTGGAGCACGCCGCCGACCCCGCCGCCGACCCGATGGTCGTCCCGGACGTTGACGAGAGGCACGTCGAGTCCGCCTGGAAGCTGGTCGGCTACTTCAAGGGCAACGCGCGGCGCGTCTTCGCGGCGTTGGCCAGGGGGAGCGTGAAGTCGGAAGGGCGGGCGATGCAGGCGGTCAAGGCCTGGATACGGTCCAAGCCTCGCACGACGTTCACGGCGTCCGACGTGAAGGATCAACGCAGGTGGATCGAGTATGACGACCTCTTGCCGACCCTCGATCGCCTCTGCCGGCTCAACTTCATCCGTCCCGTGAAGGGGGCGAAGACGGGGCGTCCGTCCAAGGCGTCCTTCGAGGTCAACCCCGCCGTCTACAACGCCACCCCGACGTCGAGAACGGGAGCCTGAGCCCATGGGAACGCGCGATCCGTTCACGGCCGTCGCCCCCCGGCCTCGATTCGACTGGAGCCTCCTGCGTGACCAGGTGGACATGGCCGTTGTGGCCGAGGCCCTGCTGGGCCAGCCGCATCGCCAGGAGTCGGGGCGGCTGCTGTGGCTGTGCCCGATCCATGCCGAGCGGACGCCCTCGTTCACGGTGCAGCCGGGCCGGCGCAACTGGAAGTGCTGGGGCTGTGGAGAGCAAGGCGATGCGGCCGACCTGGTGGGCAAGCTGGAGCACCTGACCTTCCCGCATTCAGCGCGGCGCGCGGCGGAGATCGCGGGCGTGCTCCTCCCCGACGGCGGATTCACGCCGCCCAGGCCGAGGCCTTCGCAGCCGCCACCGCAGCCCCCCCAGCCGTCGGGGCTGCCGGGAACGGACGCCACGCGACTGGTGGACGAGGCCGCCGCGCGGCTCTGGACCGACGCGGGGCGAGAAGCCCTGGAATACCTCCGAGGCCCGCGCGGGCTCCACGACGACTCGATCCGCGCCGCGAGGCTCGGCTGGACGCCGCCGGTCGCGGTGCCGACTCGGGACGGCAAGGTCTACCGGCCTTCGGGCGTCACTATCCCCTGGTTCGACAAGGGCCGCCTGGCGATGGTCAAGATACGCCAGGGGCCTGGGGCGAGGATGAAATACGCCGAGGTCTTCAGGGACCGCCCGGTCGCCTTCCCGTCGCTGGACGCCATCCGGCCGGGGCTGCCCCTGATCGTCTGCGAAGGCGAGTTTGACGCTGTGCTGCTGAACCAGGAGGTCGGCGACATGGCGGCCGTCGTCACCGTGGGGAGCGCCTCCACGGCCTTGACGCCTGGGCTCCTCAGGTCGCTGTTGCCCGCGACGCCCTGGTTCATCGCCGTCGACGCGGACCAGGCGGGGGATAAGTTCGCCGACGGCTGGCCGGCGCGGGCGGAACGGGTCCGACCCTTCGGCGGCGAGAAGGATTGGACCGACCTCCACGCCACCGGCCGCAATCGCATCCGGTATCACTGGCTGCCGCTGCTTGGCTTCAAGGCGAAGTGGGAAGACCTGGAGCCGCAACGGTGGGGCCCCGGCCTGTTGCCTGATCACGTGCTCGACGCCATGGACTCGGCCGCCGTGGCCGCGTCCTCGAGGGTCGCGTGAAGGCTCGGGACCGAACCCGGCGGTCGTTACGACAAACCCGCGTTTCCCGTAGGTTTCTCGTATGCGGGTCACGGCAAACTCAATCGACGCAAGACGTTTCCATTCAAGGAGAAGCGACACGGCGTGCCGAGTTTCTCGTAATTTTCGTAAGCCACCCTGGCGAGCGGGAATGACGAACGGTGGGCGTAAGAGACGGGACAAGGATGGAATATATAATATCATTCACACATTATGCCTCTTCAGCCGTGATTCCTTATTCCGGTTCCTAGGCGAGGTTACGAGAATTACGGGAAACTCCCCGCCGCAAGCCGCTTCCTGTTGGAACTCAAGGCTTTGCGACACCCGAGTAACACGTAAGGCCGCTACGATAAACCTACGGAAAACCCGCGTTTGTCGTAACCCACGAGGGAGCAAGGGTAGGGGGCGGAGGAATGTTGGGGAAGCAAGCCTGACGACCTCCCCGGCCCCCCTCGCGCGGAAAACGAGCGTCAAAAAACTTGATTCCTGCCCGGATGCGGCCGCATGCCCCCCCCCTGGATCGCCGCCGCAGGACCGTCTCCGAGGCCTCGAATCATGAAAGCGCACTCGCTCTAGCCCATGTTGAACGCCGTTACTTTTTTTATGACCATACAGCCAGAGGATTTGCGACGCGCCGCCCCGATTTCTTGAACGGACCCCCCTTAAAGGTAGGCGAGCATGTTCGTGGACAAGTACGAGCGAGTGGTCGAGGTGGCGGAGCCGATCGGGGTCGACGAGATGGCGATCGACCGGGCGCGGGACATCCACATGCTGACGATGGCCCGCCGCAAGGTCCCGTATCGTCTCATCGCCCGATACTTCGGCTGTTCGGTGGGCACGGTCCACAACCGCCTGAAGGGCATGCCGGCGGAGGCCAGGGAGCGATATGCGTCATTGGGCGGACTGGATTCCCTCTGACCACCGCAACGACGACCCGCACGCCGTCCCGATCTACGGGGCGCGGCCTTACTCGCGGGCGGACCTTCGGCCGGTCAGGCTGGTCGAGCCGAAGCGAGCCCCCGGCGCCCGCGACTCCGTCCTCCGTCGACCCTGGGAGCCCGCCCCGCGCGAGCACCGGCGGCACGGCGAGATGGGAGCCCCGGCCGAGACGCCGAGGGCCTGCCCGCACAACGGGCCGATCCTGATGGGTTCGGTCATCTACTGCGAGGAGTGCGCGAAGTACGGCCGCGACTACGACAAGCGGCTGGTCCGCGACCCCCGCACCGATCCCAAGCGAGAGCCCGCCCAGCCGATCGAGGACGATCCCGAGCCGACGAGGGCCGAGGACCGGAGCGACGGCGGGCGGAAGACCAGCGGCAAGATGGCCCGACGCCGCGCCCGCAAGCGGGCCGCGATGACGGGAGAGGCCGCTTGAGACAACCCCCGGCGGTGCCAAATGTCCATCCGGACGCGCGGAGCCCTCTCCGCCGGGGGTTTCTTCCACCAGGGCGGGGGGCGCGAAGTGTTCGAAGCCTTGGCGGTGATGGTCGGGATGGTGGCGGCTTCCATCGGGCTCTTGATCGTCGCCGCCGGGCCGGCCGACCGCGTGATCGACACGCCGGTGCCGACGCGGCCACGCCGTCCCCTGAAGCCCTCGTGACGCCCGCCGAGAAATGGGCCCTCCTGGCCTACGCGGCGGCGTGGGCGGGACGCGTCATCGGCTGCTGGTGGCGATGGAAGGAACAACGGCGACGCCGCTGACGGACCCAGGCGAGGCGACCCGATGAACTACGTCCAGCATTTGGACCGGATGCACACCGAGGCCCTGGAGGGCCGGAAGGCCGCCCAACACGCCGCCGAGGCCGCCGTCGCCGGGGCCGTGGCCGGCATCGTCGCGCTGGATAGCGACGCGAGCGCCGCCCGCGCCGGGGAACTGGCCGCCGTGGCGGTCCTGGCGTTCCGCGAGAGGCTCGCGCGGCCGTGAGCCGCCCCCCGACCCGCCGATCCGGCCCGCCGCCGGAGCGGACCTACAAGCCGAAGCCGCTCCCGCAGGAGTCCGGCCCGAGACAGCCCCGCCTCTACGACCGTCGCGACTGGCGGGGTAGCGGGCGGCGACTCGGCGCGAAGAACCTGAAGCTGCGGACCAACCCGCTCTGCGAGCGTTGCCTGATGTTCGGCGAGTACGTGCCGGCGGTCGACGTCCACCACAAGACCGACGTGGCCGACGCCCCCGAGCTGGCGTTCGACCAGGCCAACCTCGAGGCGCTGTGCAAGCAGTGCCACGGACGAGAGAGCAACAGGCGACAGCGACATGGGAGCCAAGGCCCACAACCCTAGACCGGCCGGTTCGTCGGGCCCCGCCGGCCTGGCGTCTCCAGCTCCTCCACCGGCGATCGCCGGCGCGATCGAGCCCGCCCACGGGCCGCTGAAGCCGGCCTCCGTCGAGGCCGATCTGGTGGCGTCCGCCGAATGGGATCGGCTCGTCGAGGCGCGGCCTTTCGACCCGGCCGAGGCCGGAACGCTCGGGGCCTACTGCACAACCGTCGCGTTGGCCGAGCGCCTTCGGGGCGAGATCCGCAACCTGCCCGAACTCTTCGTCACGAACATCGAGACCGGCGCGGTGAAGACCCACCCCGCCATCGGGACGCTGAACGCCGTCGAGCGGAACCTCGGGATGCTGGCGTCGCGGCTGGGGATCACCCCGGTCGACCGGAGCCGGGTCGCGAAGTCCAAGACGAAGGCCTCCGCCGCCGCGACCACCCCCACGCCGACAAAACTCGCCCGCTACATCAAGTGAACGACCCGCTCGCCAGGTTGGACCCGGACCGCTTCGACCCGATGCGGACGAAGTCCGACGACGAGGCCGTCCGGCTGGGGTACGTCTGGAGCAAGGAGAAGGCCCTCTACGTCCAGGGCTTCATCGAGGACAACTGTAAGCTCTACAAGGGCCGCTGGGCGGGCCAGCCCATGCGGCTGTTCGGCTATCAGCAGGACTTCATTTGGAGGCTCTACGGCTGGGTCCACCCCGACACCGGCCTGAGACGCGTCCGCGAGGCCTATTGGGAGGTCGGCAAGAAGAACGCGAAGTCGCCCACGATCGCGGCGCTGGGGCTCTATCACCTGATCGCCGACGGGGAGAACGCGCCGGAAATCTACATCAACGCGGCGGCGCGCTTCCAGACCAAGCCGGTCTACGACACCGTCAGCCAGATGGTGCGGCAGAACCCCGAGATGCTCGACATCCTGGAGCTGCGGCCGGGCACGAATCAGGTCCGCTACCCGGACAGGAACGGCAACATCTTCGCCAACTCGGCCGAGTCGGGGAGCAAGGACGGCGTCGAATCGAGCTGCACCATCTTCGACGAGCTGCACGCCCAGCCGAACCGCAAGCTCTGGGACGTCTTCCAGGGGGCCGGCAAGGCGAGGCTCCAGCCGCTCATCCTGAGCATCACGACGGCCGGCGAGCCGAGGCCCGAGCATCCCTGCTGGGTCCAGCACTGCCGCGCCCTGGCGGTCGAGAACGGCAGCCGGATCGACCCCCGGTTCCTCGGCGTGGTCCACGGGCCGCGCGAGAAGAACCCCGACATCAACGACCGTCGCGTCTGGCGGATGGCGAACCCGGCGATGGGGGCGATCTTCTCGGAGGACGACTTCGCGGCGGAGATCGAGAAGGCCAAGCGGGACGGGCCGTCGGCGTTGGCGGACTTCAAGCGTCGCCAGCTCAACATGTGGGTGAAGGGCTCGAATCTCTGGCTCGACATGGGGGTCTGGAACGAACAGCCGGGATGCCGGCCGCTCGAACGGGCGGAGCCGATCCCCGGCGCCCGGACCGACGACGAGATCGAGGAGAGCGGCGACATCTGGGCGGCCGGGCTCGACATGAGCGCCGGCGGGGACCTGACCGCCTACGTGCGGGTCGCCGGCAACCCGGAGAGCGGCGTCGACGTCCGCGCGTGGTTCTGGATTCCCGAGGCCACCGCGATCCAGCGGCAGCAGGAGGAAGGCCTCCCGTACCTCGACTACGCCGAGATGACCCACAACGGCTCGTCGGTGGTGTTCCTGATCCCCGGCGAGGTCATCAAAGAGAGCGTCATCCGCGACTTCATCATCGCCGACGCCGAGAGGCTCAACGGCAGGCTCCGCCGAGTCTACAGCGACCACTACCACGCCGAGGATGTCGGCGAGGCGTGCGTCGCGGCCGGCGTCGACTTCCAGTGGTTCAACCAGCGGCCGCTCGAGTTCACCCGGCCCCTGAAGACGATCGAGAACATGCTGGCCCGCCGGGTCCTCGCCCACGGCGACCACCCCCTCCTGAATTACTGCGCGTCGAACGCGGCCATCCTCAAGACGTCCGCCAACGAGAATCGCCAGCTCGACAAGGGCCGGAGCGGCGGCCGGATCGACGGGATGGTCGCGCTGGCCGAGGCACTCGCGGGGCTGATGGACCTGATCGGCTATGACGGCGACGGCGGCGAAGAGGCCCGGAAGCCCGGACCCATCGAGTCCGGGAAAATCGAGTGGTTCTACGCATGAGTCGGATGCTCCCCCGCAAGTCGCTCGCCGCCCCCGCCTCGCTCGTCGAGGAGAGGGCCGAGGGCGCCGTCGACGCTATCGACTGGTCGCTCCGCCGCCAGGGCATGGGCGGCTTCCCCGGCCAGTCGGGCGGGGTCGCCGTCAATCCCAGGGCGATGATGGGGCTCCCGGCCATCCGGCGCTGCATCGACGCGATCGCCGGCGACCTCGCCGGCATGCCGCTCGAGCTGCTGAAGATCGACCCCGAGACCGGCGAGAAGAAGCCGGCGAAGCGGCATCGCTGCTACTACCTCTTCCGGCGCTCGCCCGACTACGGCGACCGGACGCCGATGAGGTTCCGCCAGGCCCTCATGGGCCACGTCCTGGGGTGGGGCAACGGCTACGCCGAGATCATCCCGTCCGTCGACTCGAATCGCACCTACCTCAGCCTCCTGGACCCCTCGGCGGTGCGGGTGGACCCCAGCCCGGACGGGCTCGCTTACCGGGTCGGGAGCCGCGCGGTCGGCCGCGACTCCATGCTCCACGTCGCCGGCCTGGGCTTCGACGGGATCAGCGGCTACTCGCCGCTCTACCTCCACGCCGAGACCATCGGCCTCAGCCTGGCGATGGTCCGCTTCGGCTCGTCGTTCATGGCCAACGGGGCGTTCGCGGGCGGGTGGCTCAAGCTGACGGGCGACTGGAAGAAGGAGGCCCGCGCCGAGCTGGTCGAGGCCTTCCAGTCGATGCACGGCGGGCCGTCGCGCGCCGGCAAGTGGGGCGTCCTCCCCATCGGCGTCGACGTCGTCAAGGCCACCGTCGACCCCAACGCGGCGCAGTTCGCCGAGTCGCGGCAGTTCCAGCTCCTGGAAGCTTGCCGCATCTTCGGCGTGCCGCCCGACCGCGTCGGCGACTACTCGGAGATGCACTACAGCACCGTCGAGGCGACCTTCCGGAGCTACGTCCAGACGACGTTGTTCCCCTGGGCCAGGGCCTTCGAGGAGTCCTTGAACCTGCGGCTGCTCACCGAGAAGGAGCAGGAGGCGGGCTACGCCTTCCGCCACGACTTCGACGCCTTCCTCCGCGCCGACGCGGCCACCCGCGCCCGGCTCTGGGACAGCTTCATCAAGAACGGCGTCGCCAACCCCAACGAGATCCGGGCCGAGGAAGGCTGGGACCGCCGCAAGGACCCGGCCGGCGACCAGTACCTCCAGCCGCTCAACATGCTCCCGAGCGGGCCTGGCGCCGAGGAGCCCGAACCGGAGCCCGAGCCCGAGCCGGCCCCGAAGAAGCCAGCCAGGTCGAGGAGGACCAAGTCATGAGCGCCCCCGGCCATGGGGTCGCGAGGGCGAGGATGACCGCCGCCGCGACGGGCGGGACGTTCGGCGATCCGTCGAGATCGGGCCGCGCGGTCCTGCTGCGGAACGTGGCGGGGCGCTGGGTCGCGACCGGCGAAGAGGTCGAGGTGGTCCACGACCACGAGCCCCCCGTGCCGGCCGGGGCTCGGGTCGCCCTGGCGTTCGTCCGGGGCGAATATCACATCGTCGCCAGATCCTTCGAGTAATCCCGTCATGAGCATCCTGACCAGCACCGAAGCGCGGATGCGGGCGGATCACCACGCCTGGCTCCGGGCGGCGAATCGGTACACGCCCGGCGAACCGCCGCCGAGCCTCAAGGGCTACGCCGCCCGCTACGAGTCGTGGACGACGCTCTACAGCGTCCCCGGCTACGAGGTCCGCGAGATCCTCCGACGGGGGGCCTTCCGGAACGCGCTGGCCCGCCCCGACCTCGACGTCCGGGCGCTGATCAACCACGACCCCAACCAGGTCATCGGCCGCTCGACTTCCGGCACCCTCAAGGTCTGGGAGGACGACGACGGCCTGGCGGTCGACATCCAGCCCCCCGACACCACGCTCGGGCGCGACCTGGCGACCCTCGTGGGCCGCGAGGACATGAACCAGATGTCCTTCGCGTTCCTGCCCCTCGACGACTCGGCCGAGAAGACGACCGTCCGCGAGTCCCCCGGGATGACGCTCGTCGAGATCGAGGTCTTCGACGTCGGCCGCCTGCTGGACGTCTCCGTCGTCACCTTCCCCGCCTACCGGGACACGTCGATCGGGCTCCGGTCCGACGGCGCGGCCCGCATCCTCCGAAAGGCTTTCGTGGCCCAGAAGCGGGCCGAGCTGGCAGCGTTGATCCGTCGGACCGCGGAGGCCTGACGGCCCGTTCCCTGACCCTGAGAGAGGCAAACATGCCGACCGCCATCCAGTATCGCGAGCGGGCCGCGGAAGCCCAGGCCCGGACCGAAGAGATCCTGACCCGCATGGAGTCGGGGGAGGGGCCGCCGTCCGCCGAGGACAACGAGGCCCTCGCCGCCGCCATGAGCGACGTCGCCGAGAACGAGCGCCTGGCCGACGAGGCCGACGAGCGCGCGCGGTCCGTCGCCGAGTCGCGGGCCCGCCTGGAGCAGGCCCGGGCGCAGCGGCGCGGCCCCGGCCGCTCGATGGACCGTTCGATCGTGAACACCTTCGACGGCCGCCCGATGCCGCACAGCGACCCGAACAACACCCGCAACGGCCGCCACGAGTATTCGCTGGTGCGCGGCATGTACCACGCCACGATGATCGCCCGCGACCCGTACTACGTCGCCGACGGCCTGGAGGGCGAGACCCACCAGGAACTGCGGGCGATCAAGCCCACCGGCGCGCGGGGCTTCCTGCTCCCCTGGGACGCGCCGCTCGCCCGCAAGCGGGCCGCCGACACGACCACCTGGGCGGGCACCATCCAGACGTCCGTCATGGGGACGCTGATCGACCTGCTGCGCCCCAAGCTCCCGCTGGCCCGCCTCGGCGCCAAGGTGCTGACCGGCCTCGACGGGCCGTTCACGATGCCCAAGAAGACCTCGGCCCCGACCGCCGCGTGGATCGCCGAGGGGTCCAGCCTGACGCCCGGCCAGGCGGCCGTCGGCAACGTGGCGTGGACGCCGAAGACCGTCGGCGCGTCCACCGAGATCACCCGCAAGCTCCTGATCTCGTCGTCCTCCAACTTCGACGTCCAGGAGATGGTCGAGGACGACCTGACCGACGCCATCGCGCAGCAACTCGACATCGCGGCGATCAACGGGTCGGGCACCGGGGCGCAGCCGCTGGGCATCCTCCAGCGCGGCGGCACGGTCAACAGCATCGCCATGGGGACCAACGGCGGCCCGCTGACGTGGAAGGTGCTCAACCAGGTCGTCGGCAAGGTCGAGGGGGCCAACGCCCCCGCCGACAAGCGGGGCTGGCTGATCAACCCCACGACGCTCGCCTGGATGGGCGGCACCCCCCGCGAGACCGGCCAGCCCAAGTACCTCTGGGATGCCGACAACCCGAACTTCCCGATCGCGGCCTACCGGGCCGAGACCACCACGAACCTCCCGAACAACCTGACCAAGGGGTCCGGGACCAACCTCAGCGCCCTGATCTTCGGCAACTGGTCCGAGCTGATCTTCGCCCTCTTCAGCGGCATCGACGTCGTGGTCAACCCGTACTCGCTCGACCTGTCGGGCGGCATCCGGATCACCGCGTTCCAGGACTGCGACATCAACCTCCGCTACCCCGAGGCGTTCTGCTTCATCTCCGACCTCACCACGGTCTGAGTCGGCGTCCTCCGCCCCCCGGGACCGCCCCGGGGGACTCTTCCCGCACCGTTCATCGCAAGGGGTCGAACGATGTCAGAGATCATCAAGGGCGAGGACGCGGCCGGTCGTCCCGTGGAGTTCGTCGCGCCCGCCGTCGCGGGCGACCGCACCGACAACCTGGTCAGGGTGAAGATGCTCAGGCCCCGCCTGGTGGGCTCGCACAACTATCAGCCGGGCGACGAGTTCGAGGTCGACGCCGCCGTCGCGGCGGAGATCCAGCGCGCCGGCGACGGGATCGCCGAGGTCAAGACCGTCCACGGCCAGTACATCCCGCCTTCCGACGGCGTCCATCCCGTCGACCCGCGCCTGATCCCCGCGCCGGAGTCCCCGCCGCCCCCGCCGGAGGCCACGGGCGAGGTCCGCACCAACCCGCCCCGCCCGGCCCCCAGCGCCGGCCAGCCCGAGCCGGGGCAGGAGAAGGCCGTCGACTACAAGGAAGGGCCGGCCAAGCCCGCGTCGCCCAAGGCTCCGCCGGCCGCCCCGGCGAAGCCGTCCGACGCGAAGTGACGGCCCCGCGCGGCCCATCGCGCCCGGCCCGATCGCGAGCCGGGCGGCCATCCATCCCGCGAGACCACCGGAGGCCGATCCATGCGAGTCCAGTTGCTTAAGACCGCCTACGTCGGCGACAGGCTGTACACGGTGCCCACGAGGACCGTCAAGGGCGCCGACGTCTTCGTCCCCATCGAGGTCGACATCCCCGACGAGGGGGCCAAGGCCCTCGTCGAGGCCGGCACCGCCAGGCCCGTCGCCCCCGCCGTCCGCAACGCCGCCTCCGACGCCCCCTCTCGGGCCCGGAAGGCCGTCGCCCCGGCCCCCGCCAAGCCCGTCGTCGAGACGCCGACCGAACCCTTCGCCCCCGAGGCCTGACCCGTGCGCACCGTCGTCGTCGCCCCGCCCGCGTCGCTCCCGGTCTCGATCGAGGAGGCGAAGCGCCACGCCCGCATCCCGACCGACCTGACGGACGACGGGACCGACCAGCACCTCGACATGCTCATCCGCGCGGCCACGTCGAAGCTGGAGGCGATGGTCGACCGGGCCCTCGTCACCCAGACGCTGGAGACCACCTACGTCGGCCCGATCGGCGATCGCTGGCGGACGAGCGGGGCGGGGGGCGTGAGCGACGGCTCGTGGCGGCTCCCGCGCGCCGACGTGACGGAGATCGTCTCCGTCGGCTACCTGGACCGCTCCGGCGTCGCCCAGGCCATCGATCCCGCGCTGTATCGATCCGACCTCGGCGCGCCGGGCAGGCTGTTCCGCCCGTCCGGCGTCGCGTGGCCGTCGGGCGAGTCGCTGTCCGTCCGCTACGTCGCCGGGTACGGCGGCCCCGAGGACGTGCCGGCCGACGCCAAGCTCATCATCTGCATCCTCGTGGCCGAGTGGTACGGCCGCCGCGAGATGACGGCGCAGGGGCAGTTCTCCGAGCTGCCGAAGCGGGTGGACGCCCTGGCCGACTCGCTCCGCTGGGGGGGCTACCCGTGATCGACCCCGGCCAGATGCGGACCCGGCTCGTCTATGAGGAGCCCACGCCGACCGGGCTCTACGACGAGCACGGAGACCCCGTCGAACCGTGGACCGCCCGCTTCGAATTCTGGGCGCGGGTGCGGCCGGTCAAGGGCTCCGAATCCATCCAGGCGGGGCAGGCCGCCGGCTCCCGCTCCCACGAGATCGTCTGCCGCTGGCGCCCCGGCTTCACGATCGACGGCCGCCTCCGATTCAAGCTGGAGCCCGATCGCGCGATGCAGATCGAGTCCATCGTGGATTGGGAGGAGCGGCGGGCGGAGCTGACCATCACGGCGACGGAGGAGGCTTGAACTTGGTCGGCATCCGCCCGCTGGGTATCCCGGTCGCGCTGGGCGCGCCGCCGGGCGCGAGCATCGAGATCGAGGCCGGGCCGGAGACTCTCCGCGCCGCCGTCCGCGCGATGCTCCGCGACGCCCCGGCCGTCTTCGAACTCGTGGGCGAGCGCATCCGCTTCGCGGCCTCCAAGCAGAGGGACGCGACGCCCCGGATCACCTACACCGTCCCCAGCTCCCAGGCCTGGTCCGACCTCGACGGCGCGACCGGCACCGACGAGGCCCGCGTCCGGGTCTCCGCGTGGGCCGACGGCTCCGTGCGGGCCGAGGCCCTCGCCGCCGCCGTCCGCGCCGCCCTCGACGGGTTCAAGGGCCAGGTGGGGCGGGTCTGGGTCGAGTCGGCCGCGTGGCTCCAGGACGTCGACCTCCCCGAGCCCTCGCGAGGCGGCCGGGACGCCTCGATCTACCAGATCGCCAGCGACTTCTCGTTCATCTACCGCCTTCCCTGACCGTTGGAGGTCCAAGCCGTGGCCGAGCACGTATCCAAGGACACGCAATTCTTCGTGGACAAGCTCGGGACCGGCGTCACCTTCGTCCAGGTGACCCAGGTCCGCTCGATCCAGCACGGCGACCGCTCCGTGCCGGTGGTCGAGTTCTCCGACCTCGACGCGACCACCCTCCGCCGCCGGCCGGGCCTACCCGACCCCGGCACGATCACGCTGGAGCTGAACTACGACCCCGCCGACGTCGAGCACAAGCACCTGGAGGACCAGGTCGACGCCCCGGAGGTGCTCAACTTCCGCGTCCGGTTCGGCCAGAACAGCCCCGCCCAGCTCCGCACGTTCCCGGGCTTCGTGACCGGGTTCGACAGCGGCGGCGGCGAGAACCAGGACGCCCTCCCCGCCACCGTCACCATCCAGTTGTCTGGGAAGCCGGTCCCGTCCGTCGAGACGGGAGACTGACGCCGGCCCCCCCCCGCCGCGATCCATCGACGCATCCGAGGAGCATCACGCATGGCCCTGACCCGAGATTCGTTCCTGAACTTCGACGCCGGGTCCCTGAAGCCCGAGAAGGTCGAAGTGCCGATCCTGGGCGGCTGCTGCTACGTGCGGCGGCTCAGCGCCGGGGAGCGGGACGCGCTGGAGAACCGCATCCAGCGCCGCAAGGGCCGCAACGCCCGCGCGGAGATCGTCGCGGCCGTCGCCGTGGACGAGAACGGTAAGCGGCTGTTCGGCTCCTCCGACGTGGAAGACCTGGCGAAGCTGCCGGTCTCCGCGCTGGAGCCCATCGTGAACGCTCACCTGGAAGTCAACGCGATGAGCGCCGACGACCTCGCGGACCTCGAGGGAAACTGAAGCGGCGTCCCAGCTCGCGGTTCCCGTTCGAACTGGCGATCGACCAGGGGCTCCCCCTGGCCGCCGTCATGAGGATGGAGCCGTGGGAGTGGGACGCCTTCCGGGCGTACTACCGGGCCGTGCCACGCTTCGACCCGTGGTGGGCGATGGCGCGGGTCTGCCAGGTCGTGGCCGAGCAGCTGGGCGGCAAGGAAGTGCCGCTCGAAACGTTCCTGCCGAAGGTCGAGGTCGTGAAGCCCGGCCGCCGCCGCCGGCGCAAGCCGAAGCGGCGTTCGATGACCGTCGAGGACTTCGACCGGGCCATGGGGCTCTGAGATGGCGAAGCCGAGGGTTCGAGGGCTGTCCCAGCTCAAGCGGCGGTGCAAGGCCGTCTCTCGCGGCGTGGCCGTCGCGGTCGACGCCGGGGTGGTCGACGGGGCCGAGGCGATCGCCGCCGACGCCAGGACGCGGGCCCCCGTCGACAGCGGGGAGCTGAGGGACGCGATCAAGGTGGAGCATCCGCCCCGCCTGGGCTCGCGCTCCGAGGCCGTGGTGGTCGTCGACCCGGCGGACATCGAGGGGGACTATCACCCCGCCTACGCCGAGTTCGGCACTTCGAAGATGCCGGCGCGGCCGTTCCTGACGCCCGCCGCCGACGCCGGCCGCCGGACCATCCTCCGCCGGGTGGCCGCGCGCGCGAGGCGGGCGCTGAATCGCAAGGGAGGCTGATCCGTGGCGGTACTGTCCCGGCTGATGGTCCCGATCGGCGGCGATTCGACCGGCCTCGCGCGCGAGCTGGCGAAGTCGTACAGGCTGGCCGAGACCTGGTCCAACGCGATCGGCCCGCAGGTGGACCGCGCCTTCGGGAGCATCGCCAAGAGGGCGGCGCCCCTGCGGGTCCTCGACCGCGCGCTGGGGGCGGTGGGCAAGGGGACGGAGATGGCCCGCCTCGCGATCTCCGCCGGGGACGCATACCGCGCCGTCGGCCGGCTGGGCAACGGGTTCTCCCGGCTCCGGCTGGCCTTCACCTTCAACGCGGCCAAGGCCGACGAGCTGCGGGACCGGGTCGCCCGGTCGTCGTCGGCGCTCGACGCCATGCGGGCCTCGAGCCTCCGCCTGCGGTGGAGCCTGCTGAAGGTCGACGTCGCGACGTTCGTCGCCAAGCTCGCCGTCGTCGCCGGCAAGGTGAGCTGGGACGTCGTCGCGGGCGTCGGCCGCGTGACGGCCGGGCTGACCTCGATGGGCGCCGGCGCCGTCGAGGCCGGATGGGCCATTGCGACCATCCCCGTCAACGTCGGCCGCGCCGCCAAGTCCCTCTGGGCGTGGGCGGCGGCGGCGAAGGGGTCGGCCGTCCGCACCGTCGAGGCGGCGTCGGCCCTGTTCCACGCCGGACGCGCCGTCGGCGGCGTGATGGAGCTCGCCGGGGGGCTCAAGGCGATGGGCTCCGGCGCGATCGGCGCCGCCCACGGGTTGCTCCAGGTCGGCGTCGGGGTGGCGAAGATCGGCTGGAACGCCGCCGTCGCGGGGGCGTCCGCGCTGACGAAGGGGCTCTGGTCCGTGGTCTCCACGGCGACCTCCGCCGCCCTGGCGATCGGCAAGGTCGCGGCCGTGGTCGGCGTCGTGACCGTCGCCCTGGGCGTGAAGGCCGCCTCGTCGGCCGCGCGGCTGGAGGAGACCTACAACAAGGTCCGCCAGACCTTCGGCGACCACGCCGACGGGATGCTGGAGGAGTCCCGCAAGATGTCCGCCGCCTTCGGCGTGATGGAGCGGGAGTTCCTCGACGGCTCCACCGCCATCGGCTCGATGCTCAAGGGCATGGGCTACGCGCAAGACGACGCCGCCAGGCTGGGGACCAACCTCGCGAAACTGGCGGCCGACTCCCGGGCCTTCCGCGACGTCGACCTCGAGACGGCCCTCCAGAAGATCCGCAGCGGCCTCAGCGGCGAGGCGGAGCCCCTGAAGGAGTGGGGCATCCTCATCGACGAGAACACGGTGAAGGCTTACGCCTACCAGGCCGGCATCGCGGCGGTGGGGAGCGAATTGACGGCCGCCCAGAAGGTGCAGGCCCGGATGGCGCTCATCACCCAGGGGCTGGCCGACGACATGGGGGCGCTGTCGCGCGAGGCGACCGGCCCGGCCGCGCAGATGGCCGAGTTCTGGGGGCGGGTCCGCTCGCTCACGGACGCCGTGGGGTCGACCCTCGCCCCGATCGTGGGCCGGGCGCTGGAGAGCATCAACGCCTGGCTGCTGGTCCTGACCGACTCGTGGGGCCCGCTGTCGTCGGCCGCCGTGGAGTTCTGGACGTGGCTGACGGAGGCCGTCTCCGGCTTCGTCACCGGGGCCGGCGGCGGGCTGCTGGGCTGGGGGAAGTCCGTGTTCGACTTCTTCGAGATGGCCGGGGCCCCCACCATGCTCTGGAACACCGCGTTGGCCCTGATCGGCAACACCGTCCAGGGGCTGGGCCTGGCGTGGAACCTCCTGACGACCGGGTTCCTCAAGGGCGTGGGCCTGATGGTCTCGTGGATCGGCAAGCTGGTCGGGGCCTTCGACTGGCTCCTCGAGTCCATCGGGATGGCCAGCACCGGGAGCGGGGAATACCTCGCCCGCATGTCGGACAAGATCGGCGGGCTGGCGCGGGTCCAGGCCGAGAAGTTCGGCGAGGCGTGGCAGCGTGAGTGGCAGGGCGGGGCGTTCGCCGAGGCGGTCAACGGCGGGATCGCCGACGCCTATTCGACCCTGACCGACGGCGCGCAGGGGGCCCTCGCGAAGGTCAACTCCGCCTACGACGCCGCCGTGGCGAAGATCGCCGCCGCGCGGGCGGAGATGGCGAAGCCCCTGGCGTTCAACGCCGCCGCCCCGAAAGACCTCTACGACACCGCGAAGGACCCGAAGGCTTCGAAGCGGGACTCGTTCGCGTCGGCGATGGCCTTCGGGTCGAAGGAGGCGCGCGAGACCGTCCTGCGGACCCGCCACGGCGGGGGCGGCAAGGCGGCGGAGAAGACCGAGGCGAACACCAAGCAGACCGCCGTCGCCGCCAGGGCGTCGGTGGACGTGCTCAAGCTCGTCGACGGCAAGCTCGGCCAACTGCTGGGCAAGGTCGGGACCGACGCGGGCGAACTGATCTTTTGAGGGACCGACCGTGCCAGTCACCAAGATCACCCAGAAGATAGACGGGCTGTCCGGCGGGTGGAGCCTGGACGGCGGCTTCAATCTGGCCGTGTCGGTCTACATTCAGTGCACGCCGGGGACCGACCCGGAGGCCATGTTGCGGTCGTTGGGCCTGCCGGTCGGGGCTACCTACCGCTTCCCGCTGACGGGGACGCCCACGGCGACGAATCCCAGGCTGTTCCTCGAAAGCATCTCCATCGACTCGGTGGACGGCGACGGCGCGGGCGCGCACCTGACCGCTAAGTTCACCCCCGCCGACCCGTCGAAGGACGATCGGGGGCCGGTGGACGAGCACGGCAACCGCGATCCGTTCGCCGCGCCGCCGAAGCTGCGATGGGCCACGGAGGCCGAGGAGTTCGCCGTCACCCACGACAAGGCCGGCCAGCCGATCCTTAACGCGGCCGGCGAGCCCTACGAGTCCGGCGTGGTGATTCCCCTGTCCACGCCGATCGCCGTCGTCTCCCGGCTGGCCCGCGAGTTCGACGAGGCGTGGCTCGACGTCTACAAGGGCCGCATCAACTCCGTCCCGTGGA
>NZ_JBBCIR010000108.1:0-13680 GCF_037189885.1 Paludisphaera sp. | reverse complement strand
GTCCCGCCCGCACGGCCTTGGCTTGCGCGTGCGGGCGGGACGCACGCACCACAAAAGACCCTCCGACGCCCCCCAGTCGCGCCCCCCTCATCCGCCCCTCCGGGGCACCTACTCCCACGAGGGGAGAAGGGAGGATGCGGGACCGCTCGTCGAAGTCCCGCGGGCCGTGCAACGATCGAGCGCGGGAGGCGCTCGGGACACAGACGCCGGCCGCTCAGCCCTCCCCCGGCTCGCGGACGTTGAATTCCAGGCTCCAGCCACGCTCGTCGCGGGCGCTCCGGCAGGAGAGTTCCAGCGTACCGACCTCGGTGACGCGCGAGTGGAGCCGCACGGGGACGGCGATCGCCTCGGACTCGCCCTCGACGGCCAGCGCGGTCTCCAGCGGGGCGAGCTCCTGAATCTCCTCCGGGGCCCAGCGCTCGACGACGGCCCCGACGGGGTCGTCGCGGCGGGTGGTGGAGCTGAGGAAGCGGAACACGGCCGGCTCGCCGACGATCAGGCCGAGTTCCGGCCCCGGCACGTCGGCCTCGGTCCCCTCCTCCATCCCCATCGGCACGACGCACAGGGCCTTGATCTCCGGCGCGATGCCCGGCACCGCCGGCGCGGAGGTCTCCAGTCCGACGTAGTAGGAACGCGCCACGCCCCCCCGGATCCGCACGCCCCGCCCGCGCCGCACCTGGCCGTAATACGCCGCGCCCCGCGCGACGGCCAGGTCCAGGTCGTCCGAGTTGAGGTCCGGCACCGGCGCGCCGGCCCAGTTCGAGAGGACCTCCAGCACGCGCTTCCGCAGCGGGTCGGCCTTGAAGACGCCGCCGTTGAACAGCACGGCCGAGGGCCGGATGACGACGCTGTCGGCGTGCAGCGAGCCCGCCTGCCGGCTCAGGAACCGCGCCAGGTGGCGGGTGATCGCCGGGTCGGCCGCGTAGGGGAGGCCGATCTCCGCCAGGCCCACGCGACGCCCCTTCGCCGGCTGGTCGGTCGGGTCGCAAAGCGGGAGGAAGCCGTCGATCAGCACCCGGTCCAGCGTCTCGCGGTCCAGCTCGGTCTTGATCGAGCCGCCGATGACCTTCGACCCCCTCCCGAGGATCGCGACCGGCGCCGCGGCCTTCTTCGGGTCGGCGAAGAGGGCCTCCTTGGCCGCGCGGCAGGCGTGGTTGAGCGCCACTCGCTGCGCGGCGTCGAGCCCGTCCATCCCGCGCGGGAGCTTCGCGGCCACGGCGTAGGCCAGCGCCAGGTCCATGTTGTCGCCGCCGAGCAGGATGTGCTCGCCGACGGCCAGCCGGTTGAGCGCGAGGTCGCCG
This sequence comes from Paludisphaera sp., assembly GCF_037189885.1. Taxonomy (NCBI): domain Bacteria; kingdom Pseudomonadati; phylum Planctomycetota; class Planctomycetia; order Isosphaerales; family Isosphaeraceae; genus Paludisphaera; species Paludisphaera sp. Next base: position 12,379 of record NZ_JBBCIR010000108.1, on the reverse strand, counting down.
TCGCGCTCCTCGACCGCGATGAGCGTGAAGTCGGTCGTGCCGCCGCCGACGTCGCAGACGAGGATCACGTCGCCGACCTTCACCTGCTTCCGCCAGCCGTCGCCGGCCCCGGCGAGCCAGGCGTAGAACGCCGCCTGAGGCTCCTCCAGGAGCGTCACGCCCGACAGCCCCGCCTGCTTCGCGGCCTCGACGGTCAGCTCGCGCGCCACGGCGTCGAACGAGGCCGGCACGGTGAGCAGGACGTCCTGCTCCTCGAGCCGGCCGGCGTCCTTCCCCGGCCCGGCGTCCCAAGCCTCGCGGAGGTGCGACAGGTACGCGGCCGACGCCTCGACCGGCGAAACCCTGGGCGCCTCGGGGGGCCCGGACCAGGGGAGGATGGCGGCGCGGCGGTCGACCCCCGCGTGCGACAGCCAGCTCTTGGCCGACGACACGAGCCTCCCCGGCGACTTCGCCCCGTGGTCGCGAGCGAAGACGCCGACGGCGCGGTCGGCCCCGGCCTTCCAGGGCAGGTCGAGCGCCTTCGCGGGGAACTCGCCCGACGCGGCCAGATAGAGGAACGACGGCAGCAGCGGGCGCGGGGAGACGTCGTTCAGCCCGACCACCTGCGGCACCGGAAGCTGCTCGATCGGCGAGGGCTTCGACGGATCCTCGGCCTCCGCGGGGGCGAAGGCCAGGGAGCAGTTGGTGGTCCCCAGGTCGACGCCCACGACGTATCGCGACATGCCTATCCTCCGCGGTGTGCCCCGGCTTGGGGCCGAATCAGGGGATCTCGACCTCGGCCGGCGAGAGGACCGAGGAATCGTCGCGAGGGGCCGGGAGGACCGGGAGGCGCACCGATCGGACGCGCCAGCCGTGATGCTTGAGCACCCCCTGGAACGGGGGCTTCGCGTCGACGTTGCCGATCAGCCGGACGGCCGCCGGGTCGAAGTCGGCCGGGACTCGCACCGACGATTCCTCGGCGCCGTCGAGGACCGGCTCGATGGTCAGGTAGTCGTGGAGCGCCTTGCGGCATCCCCGGTGGATGTCGCGGGCGGCGGCGCCGATCTCGGCGTCGGCGTAGCCGTCGATGTCCTCCTCCAGGAAGTCGACGAGGCGGCCGTCGCGCTGGAGGACCGCCAGGACGCGGAGGTCCGGGCCCGTCGGCCGGTCGGAGAAGAGGGGCTCCACGCGCGCCGCGAAGTCGGCCTCGGTGAGAGTCCGCCAGAAGGTCCGAAGGGCGAGCCAGAGGCGATTCAAGCCAGATCCCCCGCGAGTCCGGCCCGCCGCGCCGGTCCGGGCCCCTGCCCCCCCGCGCCGACGACGGACGACGCGATCATTCTAACACCCGATCGGCCAGCGGGAAACGTTGACGGGCCTGGGGGTGGACGGAGGCGTCCCGGTGTCCTACGCTCGGATTGGGCGGGATGCGAACGGGCGATCGCCCGGGACCGCCGCGCCGGACCGTCCGTCAGCCGAGGGGGCCGCAAGATGCTTCGCCGAGCGGGGATCGCGATCGCGCTGGTGGTGGGGGCGTCCGCCCTCGGGACGGCCGAGGCGCAGATGATGTATCCGGGGGGCTACGGCGGCTACGGCATGAGCCGTTGGGGCGAGGACCCCGGCGCCGGGTACATGGCGGCGCTCGGCTCCTACGGCCGGAGCCAGGGCGTCTACGCCGTGGAGAAGGCCAAGGCCGACGCCATCAACGTCGAGACCGCCCAGAAGTGGAACGCCGCCCTCCGCGCCCGCAAGATCCAGCTCGCGAAGGACGAGGCGGCGGCGCGGGCCGAACGCGAGGCCAATCTGGAGGCGCGCGCCGAGCGGATCGAGGCCCGCGACGGCACGACCCTGAACAAGCTATTGCTCCAGATCCTCGACTCCGACCCCGACGTCGCGCGGGCGAGCCGCGTCGCGACCCCGCTGAGCCCCGACGCGATCCGCGAGATCCCCTTCGAGTGGGCCAGCGAGGCCATCACCGTCTGCCTGGACCAGATGACCGCCGAAGGGGCCGTCCCCCCGTCGCTGATGGGCGAGGAGTACGAGGCCGATCGCTCGGCCGTCCGCGCCGCGATGTCCGCCGCGGTCGCCGAGGATCTCAAGGGCGCCGTCTCGCCCGAGACGCTGGCGAAGGCCCGCCGGGCCGTCTCCGACTTCCGCGCCAACTTCGCCAAGCGGTCCGCCTTCTTCGACCCGGGCCAGCAGGACGCCAAGGCGTACCTCACCACCCTGGAAGGCCTGATCCGCACCCTCGACGAGCCGAGCATGAAGGCGTTCCTCAAGCTCCTGGAGGACGGCAAGGAGCGCACGGTCGGCGACCTCATTGCGTTCATGCATTCGTTCAACCTGCGGTTCGGCCCGGCCCAGACCGACCGCCAGGCCGAGATCTACGCCCGGCTGATCCCCGCGCTGACGGCGGTCCGCGACGCGGCCGTCGCCGCCCGGGTCGCCGAGCCGGCCGCCGACCCCGACGGGGCCGCCCTCCGGGCCGCCGCGACGGCCGCGTTCAAGGGCCTGGATTGGAACGACCTCGACGCGCACGGCCGCGGCCGATGAGCCCCGCGGCGCCGGAACGACCGGAGCGACTCGGCCGCTCTTCGGCCCCGGCCCGCGATCTCATTTGCAAGGCGGGAAAATCGTGCGTTAAGATGGAAAGGAGCCCCCTCGCCGCCCGGGCCGGTCGCCCGGGCGGGGGCGGGGCGCGACCCGTGGCGGTGAGCGGCGGGGCGGGACCGGCGAGGCCGAGTCGATCGGTCGGAGGCATTTCGTCGACATGAGTACGTTCACCACGCGAGACGACGCGGGCGTTTTGGTCGTGGCCTTCACGGACGCCTCCGGGCTCAACGACTTCCGCAACACCCCCGTGCGCGACGGGCTCCTCGACCTCGTCAAGGGCCGGGCCACCCCGCGCGCGGCGCTCGACATGAGCACGATCGACTACCTCTCCAGCTCGGGCGTCGCCATCCTGGTCGGCTTCAAGCGGAAGATCGAGACGCAGGAGGGCAAGCTCGTCCTCTTCCGCCTCCAGCCCGCCGTCCACGACCTGCTCCGGGTCATGAAGCTCGACCGCTACTTCCCGATCGTCGACGACGAGTCCGAGGCGTTATCTCAGCTCCGTCCCGCGTCCCCGGCCTAACCGCCCCTTCCGCTCCCCTCGATTCCCTCGTCCCCCGGGCCTCCCCATCCTCGCCCGGGGCGTGAAGTCGACGCGAGGCGGCCGCCGAACAAGAGAGTCGTAAGCGAGTCGCGGCGCGGCGGGCCTCCTCCCTGATGGGGACCTCCGACGCGGCCCGCGCGTCTGTCCGTTCGGCCGGATGACCAATCGAGTCACGGAGGGTGGCCCGCCGCGGCGGCGTCTCCCGGTCCAGGGACCGGGTCGGCGCCCGAATCTCGGGCCGCTGGGGAAGGGAGTCTTCCATGGGTAGCAAGCGGAGGGGGTCCAGCCGGCCCGCGACGTCCCGGCGCGCTCGGTTCCAGGCCATCGAGAGCCTGGAGGCCCGGCAGCTCCTGGCGTCCAACATCGCCCCTTATCTCTCGCCGTACATCCCGAGCGACCTGTATATCCGCAATCCGGCCACCAACATGAAGGAAGGGGCCTACCTGGCCTCCTCCTTCTACAGGGCCCACGACGTCAACGGCGTCCTCGTCAGCAACGAGGGCAAGATCGTCACCGGCGTCGACCGCACCGGCAACCAGTGGACCATCACCGTCCACGGCCCCGGCAAGGTCATCGTCAGCGACACCACGCCCAACGACGGCGCGCTCGACGACGACATCGACACGATCCAGATCGTCGGCTCGGACATCAACCGGACTTACGTCACCGGCTCCACGACCTCCTCGGCCACGACCGTGACCGGCGGGACCGTGCGGTTCAACCGGCTGATCGCCGCGCAGGGCGTCAACAGCGTCGTCCTCAACGGCTTCGACCTGACCCGCGATGTCACGCCGGCCGTCACGAGCGAGACCGGCGTCTATCTCCTGGGGGGCGCCCGCCACCTGGAGTTCCACGACGTCATCGGCCTGTTCGACACCTCGCTCGACCCGGTCCCGACGCCCTACCAGATCCAGATCGGCCAGGCGAACATCCCGACCTCGGTCAAGACCTCGATCCATCTGGACTCGATCTACAACTCGGTCTACGACGGCTCCGGCGAGACGATCCCGACCGAGCCGATCACGGTCCCCTGGATCCAGTTCTCGGTCAACGGCGTCATCCAGGAGTTCAGCATCGTCTCGGCGACCCAGTCGGCCTACCCGCCGAACTACGTCACCGGGTCGCAGCAGGGGACGGTCGAGGCCTTCGGGGGCTGGCCGATCTCGGGCCCGCCGCCGGCCGGCTACCAGTTCTATTACAACGTCGTCGGCACGACCGGGCGCACGTCGCTGCAGGCCGTGGCCGTCAACAAGCTGAGCGTCCGCGGCTCGGCCCGGAACTTCACCGCCCAGCGCGACACGGTCCCGTTCACGTCGTCGAACAGCGGCCTGAACCGGCTGAACAGCGCCGAGTTCGGCGGGGTGGCCGACGGCGTCGCCCTGGACGTCAACGGCCCGATCCGCCGCCTGAAGCTCCACCGCGGCCTCGGCGACCCGACCGGCGTCTTCACCGCCACGGCGCAGACCCCGACGAGCGAGCAGAACCCCGAGCCGCGCACCATCCCGCTCCCGGCGACGCTGTACGGCATCCCCCAGGGCTCGACCGGCTATCCCGCCGCCGGGCTGCTCGGCGGGGCCGTCCGCGCCCGCTCGATCGGCGGGCTGAGCGCCAACGCGTCGAACCTCTCCGTGATCTACTCGCAGAGCCCGGCGTTCGTCTCGCTCAACCACCCGAACTACCCGACGCCCACCTCGGTCCCGGGCATGGCGCTGACCAACTCGTCGATCACCACCGACGGCTCGATCGGCCACGCCAACATCGAGGGGAACCTGCTCAACAGCGCCATCGCCAGCGGGTACGACTACCAGGCCCATCTCCAGGGCCTCCAGGCGGCCCGCCGCGGCACCCGGATCGAGTCGTACCGCCAGCGCGGCGACCTGATCAACAGCACCGTCTCGGCCTCGGCCGACCTCAACCCGACCAACCCGGTCATCCGCGACGGCGAGATTACCGGCAACGTCGCCGGCAAGGCGTACAAGACGGGCGGGCGCAACGCCCTGGGCTCGTTCGACTCCGGCGTCTTCGCCCGCCGCAAGGTCGGCCGGCTCCCGGTCTCCCCCACCTGATCGGGGCGGCCTTCGAACGCACGCGAGGCGTCCCCGCCGTATCCTCGGCCGGGACGCCTCGCCCGTTTCGAACGATCTCGCGGTCGGTCCGCCTCACCAGCGGAAGAGGACCGTCCCCCAGTTCAGCCCGGAGCCGAAGCCCGAGGTCAGCAGCAGGTCGCCGGCCTCCAGCTTGCCGTCGCGATTGAGCTCGTCGAGGGCGATCGGCACGGAGCCGGCCGAGGTGTTGCCGTAACGCTCCAGGTTCTTGTACACCGCGTCGCGGTGGAAGCCCAGGACGTCGCTGGCGGAGTGGATGATGCGGACGTTGGCCTGGTGCGGGACGAACCAGCGGACGTCGTTGACGCCGTGGCCGGCGTGGTCCAGCACGGTCAGCGAGGAGTCGGCCAGGATGCGGACGGCCCACTTGAAGATGGCTCGGCCGTCCATCGTCAGGTAGTGGAGCCCCTGCTCCACCGTCTCGGCCGTGGGGGGCATCCGGCTGCCGCCGGCCGGGCGGGTCAGCAGGTCGGACCCCGAGCCGTCGGAGCCGATCTGGTAGGCGAGCATCCCCTGCTCCTTCGTCCCCTCCCCCAGCAACACCGCGCCGGCGCCGTCGCCGAACAGCGGGTACGACTTCTGGTCGCCGGGGTTGATGACGCGGCTGTTGCAGTCGCCGCCGATCACCAGGCAGCGCTTGCTGTTGCCGGTGGCCACGAACTGCGAGCCGATCACCAGCGCGAAGACGAACCCGGCGCAGGCGGCCTGCACGTCGAAGCCGGCGCAGTTGAGCTTCAGCCGATGCTGCACCAGGTTGGCCGTGGAGGGGAACGCCATATCGGGCGTGAACGTCGCCAGCACCAGCATGTCGACGTCGGCCGGATCGCAGCCGGCGTTCTCCAGGCAGCGCGTGGCGGCCTCGGCGCAGAGGTCGCTGGTGGCCTGATGCGGCGGGGCGAACCGGCGCTCGTGGATCCCCGTCCGATTGACGATCCACTCGGGGTCGAAGCCGAGCGAGTCCCTCAGGTCGAGGTTGCTGACGACGTTGTCCGGGGCGTAGCTGCCGGTGCCGAGGATCCGAACCCCCGTGAGCGACCGCGTCCGAGGCGCGATGTGGGGCTGCCCGTTGCTCATGGTCGACGGACGGGGCTCGGAGACCGCCCATCGAACCCCGCCGCTCTCGCCATTGGTACCGGCCATACGGCTTCGCTTCTCTCAAGTGATCGGGGCGCCGAGAGGCGGGCTGGCCCGCGACTCGCGAGGTGGGGCAAACGAATCGGCGTGCGATCGCGGACGCGCCGCCGTCCCCCGGCCGACGCACGGCGCCGAGTCGAATCATGTCGAGTCGAGGATGACCCTGGGAAGGGCTCGACTATACTGGTTATCGGCCAATTCGGCCATACCATTGCGGAATTTGCCGGTCGCCCCGATCGTCAGCCCGGGGGCCGAGTTAGGATCGGGACCCCGAACATGCGCCTCATCAACTTGAAGGCCGCCTGGGAGATCGTCGACGCCGACGCCCCCTCGGCCCCCGTCCGAGTCACCCTCCCGCTGGACTGGCCCGCCCTCCCCTGGCCCGACGGGCACGCGCCCGCGAGGGCGCTCCTGGTCCGGCGCTTCGGGCGGCCCCCGATCGGCGCCTCGGCCCCGACCTTACGCCTCCGCCTGGGGGGCTTCGCGGGGGTCATGGCGACGGAGCTGAACGGTTCGCCGATCCCCCGCCGCGAGGATGGAGACGTCCTCGTCGTCGGCCCGGTCGAGCTGCTGGAGCGCAACACCCTGACGGTCGCGGTCGACGTCGCCCTCGCCTCGGTGGCCCCCGGCCCCTGGGGCGTCGAGGCTTCCCTGGAGTGCGGCTGAGGCGGGCTCGTCAATCAGGCTTCTTGAGCCTTTCCAGGACCTGATAGTTCTCGTCAAGCAGGATCACCTGCTTCTCGTCGGGCGGGACCAGGCCCAGCCGGACGAGCGATTCGAGCCGGCGGAACGGCTCCTCTCCGAGGCGTCGGAAGCACTCCTCGATGGCCGCGGGCCTCGCGGTCCCGTGGCTGATCGGGGTGGGCGTGAACCAGGCCCAGCGATCCACCGCCTCTCCCGGCTGAAACGTCGAGCTGCACGGGACCCTCGTCCCCAGGTGGTCGCCGTGGACGGGGAGATCCGGGACGACCAGCCGGCGCACGCCGTGGTACGTCCGGCCCCCGTTGCCCATCTCGGCCAGGACCGCCAGGGCGGTGGGCTCTTGTGAGACGACCACCGCGGGCGTGAGCAGCCCGTTCTTGAAGGCGTGGGCCATCAGGCTCCAAAATCCGACCGCGAAGAAGGCGAGCAGCAGGCCGAGCAGCACCAACAACCCGCCGACGATCATTGACGCGTAGCCCCCCACGCCGGCCGCCCATCCCCCGACCCCGCGCAAGGAGTTGCCGCCGACCACCGCGATCGCGCCGATCCCCAGGACCACGACCGCGGACTTGATCAGGAACCTCAAGCTGCTCTCGTGGCGATAGGCGTGGAAGAACTCGGGCGAGACCCCGGGCGCGATCGACGCGCTCGATCCGTTGATCTCCTCGCCACGGTAGGGATGCTCGTCGGCGTTGCTCATGGGGGTCGTCGGTCCGGCTTGTCGACGCGGCGAGGCGCGGGATCGACCATCGACCCCGCCTTCCAGGGATGGCACGCGGGATCGGCGAGTCTCCGCGGACGCCCGTCGAGGCCCCTCGCTTCCGGCCGGCCGCCCATTCCAAGCATAGTAGCAAAAGCCGCGAATCGGCCGCGTGAATCGATGCAATTTGGATGAAAAGGCGGCCCCGCCGGCGACTCGACGATCCTCGGGGCCCCTTGGCAGGTTCACGGGCCGGGCGTAGGATGACGGAAACACCCATGGCCCGGCCGGATTCATCCATGCAAGACAACGCGACCGACTTCGCGAAGGCCTATCGGACCAGCCGACTCGGCTTCTTCCTACTGGCCTCCGGGCTGGTCGTGGTCTGCGCGGTGGACGTCCCGGCGCTGGTCTGCCGGCTGATGGGCCAGGCGACGCTGATCCAGTTCTGGACGTGGATGCGAGAATCCGGCGTGTCGAGGCTGGTGAGCGCCGCCGCGCCCTGGACGACCCTGGCGGGCTCCGCCCTGCTCTGGGCCGCGTGGGACTCGCCGCGCTGGCGTCGACTCGCCGGCGTGCTCATGACGATGTGCCTGTTCGACGTCGGCTCGTGGTTCCTGAATCTCGGCGACCCGGACGCCCGGCGCCCGGACGCCTATCTGCGCTACCAGATCGGCGCGGCGCTGGGCTGGGCCCAGTTCGCGCTGCTGGCGACGCTCTCCGGGGAGATGCTGACGCACCTGGGGGAGGAGTCGGCGGGCGACACGACCAAGTCGACGCGGTCGCTGGCCGCGACGGGGGCGGTGCTCTGGGTGCTGCTCTTCTTCGAGACGACCGACCTTCGGGCGGGATGGCCGCTCCGCCCGAACATGTGGATGTCGCCCCACGGCTACCTCTTGCGGGTGGCCAGCGACGTCATCCACGCCATCTGCCTGCTGCAGGCGACGGGGCTGGTGGTCGCCGCCTTCGGTCGACTGCACCGGGAGGTCCCGAGGGCCGAGGAGGAGGCGACGGGGGCCGTCGACCCTCGCGAGTTCGACGACATGCCCCGCTGAGCCCCCGACGGGTCACGATCGGGCGAGGGTCGCCGGCGGCTCGCCCCCGGCGATCAGCTCGCGGAGGGACTTCGGCAGCGGGAAGTGGACGTCTTCCTCGCGGACGACGGCGTTCTCGACGCTCGCCCCGTAGGTCCGCTGGAGGTAGTCGACGCACTCCTGCACGACGTCCTCCGGGGCGCTCGCGCCGGCCGTGATGAGGACCGTCTCGACGCCGTCGAACCACTCGGGGCGGATCTCGGCGACGCCGTCGATCAGCCGCGACGGCACGCCCATCGTCAGGGCGATCTCGGCCAGCCGGCGGCTATTCGAGCTGTTCTGGCTCCCCAGCACCAGCACCAGGTCGGCGCGGGCGGCCAGCTCGCGCACGGCGCCCTGGCGGTTCTGGGTGGCGTAGCAGATGTCGTCCTTGGGGGGGTTGTTGATGCTCGGGAACTTCTCCCGGAGCGCCGCGATCACGACGTTGGCGTCGTCCACGCTGAGCGTCGTCTGGGTGAGATACGCGACCTTCTCGGGGTCCTCGATCTCCAGCTTCTGGACGTCCTCGGCCGTCTCCACCAGGATGATCTGCTCGGGCGCCTCGCCCATCGTGCCGATCACCTCGTCGTGCCCCTCGTGGCCGATGAGGACGATGGTGTAGCCCGCCTTGGCGTACTTGATCGCCTCAAGGTGGACCTTGGTGACGAGCGGGCAGGTGGCGTCGATCGCCAGCAGCTTCCGGGCCCTCGACCGCGCCCGGATCTCGGGCGAGACGCCGTGGGCGCTGTAGAGCAGCGGCGAGCCCTCCGGCACCTCGTCGATGGAGTCGACGAACTCGACCCCGCGGTGGACGAAGCGGTTGACGACGTGCTTGTTGTGGACGATCTCGTGATAGACGTACACCGGCGGCCCGAAGAACTCCAACGCGCGCTCGAGGCACTCGATCGCCATGTTGACCCCAGCGCAGAAGCCGCGGGGGTTCGCCAGCAGGATTTTCATCGGTGCGTCGGCTCCATGATCGCGTCCGGTCCCGTCCCAGCCAACCCCCATCCTACCGGCCCGACGCGCCTTCGGGGAAGGCGGATCGCCCGCCCCGCGCGCCGGACAGGCCGCCGGCGCCGTACAATGTCGCGAGGAGTCCTACATCCCCATTCCCCTCGCCGAGGAGGCCCCCCATGGTCGGCGCGATCCCGGTGATCCGCGAGCACATCGTCGCCACCCCGGACACCTGCGGCGGCAAGCCCCGCATCGCCGGCACCCGGATCCGGGTGAAGGAGGTGGCGATCTGCTATGCCCACCTGGGCATGACCCCCGAGCAGATTGCGGCGCAATGGCCCCATCTGGACATGGCGTCCATATTCGCGGCGCTGGCGTACTACCACGATCACCGCGACTAGCTCGAGGCCGAGATCGCCGCCGATGACGAGTGGTATCGCGAGCAGAAGGCCAAGGGGCCGTCGCCGATCGAACTGAAGCTTATGCGTAACAGGGGCGACGATACCACGCACGATCCGGTTCCACCTCGATGAGGACGTCGACCCGGCGATCGCCCGCGCCTTGCGAAAACGCGGCATCGACGTGTCGACCTCTCAGGAGGCCGCCTTGCTCGGCGAGGATGATCGCCGTCAGCTCGCTTTCGCGCTCGCCGAGGGCCGCGCCCTCGTGACTCACGACAACGATCATCTCAGGCTCCACGCCCAGGGCGTCCCGCACGCCGGAGTGATCTACCGCCATCGGCACAAATACCGCATGGGCGACTTGATACGCCGCCTGGAGGAGATCTGGGAGCGGATCGAGCCCGAGGACATGATCGCCACAATCGAATACCTCTGACTCGGCCTCCCCCCCATCGCTTGCCCCCCCTCGGTTTCGTCTGCTAGACTTCGCCAGAGACGGAGGTGGACGCGATGGGATCGCAAGAGGTACGCGTGCGCGACGAGGGGGAGACCGCCGCCCTCGTCGCCGAGATGGCCCGGCGGATCTGGGCCGACGCGGCGGGTTCGCCGCCGGTCCGGCTGGTCGGCGTGCGGGCGCGGGGCGTCCCCCTGGCCGAGCGCCTGGCGGCCGAGGCCGAACGGCTCGGCTTCGGCGAGGTCGCCGTCGGCGCGGTGGACATCACGCTCTACCGCGACGACCTCGACCAGACGCGTCGGTGGCCCGTCCTCCGCGGGACCGAGATCCCCTTCGACGTCGACGGCGCGGATGTCGTCGTCGTGGACGACGTGCTGTTCACCGGCCGGACGATCCGGGCCGCCATAAACGCCATCTGCGACCTCGGCCGGCCGTCGCGGATCCGCCTGGCCGTGCTGGTCGACCGCGGCGGGCGGGAGCTGCCCATCCAGCCCGACGTCGTCGGCCTCGCCCTCCAGACGGGCCCCCGCGACCGCGTGCAGGTCCGCCTCCGCCCCATCGACACGGACGACGAGATCGTCCGCGTGCCCGCCCCCTCCGCTTCTTCACCAGGCCCCGAGAGGAGCCCTTCGTGAGCACCGCGACGCCGGCCGGCCCAGCGACCCCGGCCGACCCCGACCCCGCCTCCCCCCCCTCCCCGTGGACCCGCAAGCACCTCCTCGGCCTGGAAGAGCTCTCCCGCGAGGAGATCACGGCCGTCCTCGACACGGCCGAGTCGTTCTCCGAGGTCTCCAACCGGAGCCGCAAGAAGGTCCCCGCGCTCCAGGGGCGGATCGTCTTCAACCTGTTCTTCGAGAACTCGACCCGCACGCGGACCAGCTTCAGCCTGGCCGCCAAGCGGCTCTCGGCCGACGTGCAGGACTTCACCGCGAGCGTCTCCAGCATCTCCAAGGGGGAGACGTTCATCGACACGGCCCGAAACATCGAGGCCATGGGCTGCGACGTGATGGTCGTCCGGCACCCGACCCCGGGCGCGCCCCACCTGCTCTCCCAGCACGTCCAGTCGTCCATCATCAACGCCGGCGACGGGGCCCACGAGCACCCCACCCAGGGCCTACTCGACCTGATGACCATCCGCCGCGCCAAGGGCAAGATCGAGGGCCTGACCGTCGCCCTCGTCGGCGACATCGCCCACTCCCGCGTCGCCCGCTCCAACATCTGGGGCCTGCTGAAGCTCGGCGCCCGGGTCATCCTCTGCGGCCCGCCGACCCTCGTGCCGCGGTCGCTGGAACGCCTCGGCTGCGAGGTCGCCCACCGCCTGGACGACGTGCTCCATCGCTGCGACGTCATCAACGTGTTGCGCATCCAGTTCGAACGCCAGCAACGGGCGCTCTTCCCCTCGGTGGCCGAATACTCGCACTTCTACATGATGACCCAGGAGCGCGTGCGGAAGGCCAAGGACGACCTCCTCATCCTCGCCCCGGGCCCCATCAACCGCGGCGTCGAGTTGACCCCCGAGGTCGCCGACGGCAAGCATTCCGCCATCCTCGACCAGGTCCACAACGGCCTGGCCGTCCGCATGGCCGTGCTCTACCTCCTCGGCGGCAAGGCCCCCGAGGCGGAGTGAGCGGCCCAGGCCCGCCCTTCCCGCGCGCAGAAGTCCCACGGTTAAGCCAAGCATCCTTCTCCCCTCGTGGGAGAAGGTGGCCGTAGGCCGGATGAG